>NZ_QUEV01000003.1:0-281231 GCF_003478225.1 Clostridium sp. AM54-37XD | reverse complement strand
CTAGAAAATGGCTAAAACCTAGATTTTTCAATTATTTTCATAGTTGGGAAAAATTAAGAAAGTGCCGGTCGCCGGCATTAAAGAAAAATCCTGAAACCTAAGAGAAATCAAGGGTTTCAGGGTTTTTTCTTTACCTTAAAATATGCCGTAGGGGCAAAATAGGGGCAAAATACTAAAACTATGAGATAAGATTTATTGAATCAATAGTTTTATTATCATTCGCAACGACCTGCTGAGTGACATGTATATATATGTCCTGAGTGACATCGCTACGACCGTGGCCCAGCCTTCTTGCAATCTGATCTGGAGTCATACCATTTGCAGCAAGTAAAGAGGCGTGTGTGTGGCGTAGCTTGTGAGGCGATATCTGGTGATTAAGCACAAGCTTAGATTTTCTTTTTAGATAATTATCATACGCAGCATATGATATATATGATCCGGTAGAGATGTCTGGAATAAATAGGGTCGTTGACAGATTCCGCTCTAACATCTTTTCTTTCCTCCATAATCGTATCTTTTTGATTACAGTAATCAATTCCGGCTGAATGTGAATATCTCTGATAGAATTATCCGTTTTAGGAGTAGTAACCACATCGTTATTTGAATCATATGTTTTATCTATGTGAATAGTGAGGTCTTGCAAGCTTACATCAGTATCTTTGAGCGCCGCAAGCTCTCCAAAACGCAGTCCAGTCAGGACAAGAAATTCAGTGACATAATACCAATGCCACATATTTTGATCTTGCATATATTCAAGTAGTTTTGTGATTTCGGCTGGTTCAAGATATTTACTCTGTGTGTTTTCCTCCTGTGTCTGATCTGTGAATAATTCAAGTTTACTGATAAGCCGGTAATTATCGTGGTAGTCATTTTTATATCCCCAATTAAGCATGGCTTTAAATCTCGTAATATATGTATTAAGCGTTGATATATTCTTACCACTGTCAAGGAATCTACTGTTTACATACTGAGCTGATAGATTGTTGACAATAGCATCTTCATCTAAGATATCAAGAACAGAATTGATTATTATATTATTTCGTTTGGTCGTAGATAACTTATATGTCACACATTGAGCTGCGGAATATGCGTCATGCAATTCTCTTAAAGTAGTCTTTTTGTCTGCATATACTGAATCCAATGCAGCATCGATTTTGGCATTGAGGATCCTCGTCGCCTTGTTCTTATTCTGCGGTGATGCCTTTTGCATCGTTACAGTGACCTTCTTAACCTTCTCCGTGAGCGGATCTGTGTACCGCTCACAATACTTTACAGTTCCATTTTTTTGTATTTCTGACCACATAATATCAACTCCTATCTAAAGATAGGCATAAAAAATAAGCCTATCAAAAGTGGAAGGCTTGTGATATAATGTAGTTTGCTGATACGTTATTCATAAGCCTTCGGTTTGTGGGTAACTTCCCTCAGATGTTGGTAGCATCTGGGGGATTTTTATTTGAATTATTTTCAATGTATCATGTAACGTAAAAGACCCCGCATTTCTGCGAGGTCTAAGATTAAGAAAATAATCACATATTCATGCCCTATAGGCTGCTTAATGCAGTTATTATAATCTAAGTTTCCTTCGCAGTCAATCCATACGCATAATCTTCAATAACATCGGCAGAGACTTTGGGTAACTGAATTTAATTTTTTTGACCTCCCAAATTAGCAAGCATGGATTGCTTTATGTTTTCAATCATCTGTATATTTTGAGGCTCTATATTATTGAAATAAGGGACAAGTGAATCATAGAATTTTACTGCTTGATTCAATTTCCCTTTGGTTGTCTTTAGTGTGTCAGCTTTGCTGTATGTGGCTTGGGTATATCTGTTAATAAAAGCTTGTACAGCATTAAAATGATCTTGTCCAAATTGTGCCAACGCCTGTGATGGTAATGCATCTGAGAATTTTATATATTTCTCACAAACAGATAACTTGTATGTATGATGATATAGCAAGTCCATTCTTGAGAAGAATACATCAGGCTTAATTGTTTCAGAGATAATTCTGACACAATCGTTAGATATTCTTAGGCTGTCTTGAGCAATCTGTTGAGTTGCCGTTTTTAATTGAGCTTTATTCATTAGTAGTTTGCTTGATGGTTTCCCAGTAACAAATGCTTGCCATTCCAGTAATTCTCTTTTTGATGGTCCAAATAATGACATATCAACTAGCCCCCCTTTTTTTATTCTATATCATATAAAAGCTCTTATTTGTATGCATTGAATACGTCTATTACAGACTGGTTCACGTCATCATTACTAAACATAAGAACGTAAGGCCCATTGATAGCGGACACAGTAAGACCACTCACGCTATTAGTATCAACTATTTGCTTATACGTATCTGAATTCATGTCGTACTCATAAACTTCTACATTAGAATCAAGATACTTGAATCCGCCGATTGCTCCGATATATGAGTACATAGTTTCCGATGTTGAACCTGTAACAACTCCTTGATCCAGAAGATACTGAGCAAGACCATCTAATGTACCAGACTGAGCTTCTGTTTCTGAAGTTTCTTCTGATGTGGCAGCTTCAGTGGTTTCTTCTTCTGTAGAAGTTGCTGTTGTTGCTTCAGTGGTGGCCTCTGTTGTTACAGTTTCGGTGGTGGAAACAGTAGTAGAATTACCTGCATTACCACATCCGGTAAGAGACAAAGCTAGTGTTGATACAGCCATAATTGTTAATAGTTTCTTTTTCATGAAAATCTCTCCTTCATTATTTTTTATTTAATCCATGCGCATAAACCTCAATAGCATCAGCAGAGCTGTGTTTGTTGAAGTCGTCTCTGGTGATGTGACCTATGGCATGGATATAAGCATCGTTAAGCTGCTCCTGTGTGAATCGTGTATTAAGAAAGATAGTATATGAACCATCTTCATTGCAGGTAACAGTTTCTTTAACTTTTGTAGTCTTCAGATCCATCATCTGTACATTTATATCATACAATTAACTTATCCCCCTTGTAACATAGTTGTAGATACAATAACAAATACCGTGGGATGTTTTTTGTACATTACTTCTTTTCTTTATTCTTGAGAGCCATGAGCATTGTGTGAACTGTCTCCAAGTCCTCTGGCTCTGCGTCCCTTGCGGCATCGAAGAGAAGAGAGAGTTGCTTGTTTTCAAAGATCTCCTGTGCCTTTTTAGCTGTTTCCGGATCAAGATAGTATTCTGAATCTTGCTTGTTTTCAATTAGATCAGATTTATTTATACCAAAATAATCAGCTAATAACTGAACCTTACCCATTCGTGGTAAAGCTTGACCAAGACACCATGTATTAAATGTAGTTGGAATAACACCGATTGCTTGCGCAACTTCTCTTTGTGTTTTTCCACTTTTTTCTAAATATTTATTCAGATTTCGTGCAAAAACTTCTTTTTGTTTTTCGTCTGACATTAGGAGCACCTCCCTGTTTCTGATATATTCATATAATACAACAAAAATGTATATTAAGCAACAGAAAGTTCAATTAAAATGAATTTTAGTATTGACATCCAATTAAAATGGATATACAATATGAACATGATACAGAAAGGAAGTGAGAGCAAAATTGAAAACACAGAAAAAGATCCAGATTAGTTTAGCGGCAGCAAGAGTAAATGCAGGAATGACACAGGAAGAAGTAGCAAAACATATGGCAGTAGGCAAGCAGACTATTGTTAGTTGGGAAAAGGGTACATCAGAACCTAAAATCTCACAGGCTAAGGAATTGTCAAGACTGTATGATATGCCGTTAGACTATATTTTTTTACCGTCAGAATCCAATTAAAATGGATAGAAAGGAGAGGCATGATAAACAGCATAAATTCAAAGCTGGTAGACATAGCAGAGAAAACGAAAGATATAGAAGAATTCTCTGAGGTGAGGAAAGTTCTCACTGACGAGGAGATAATTTTCTATTATATCGCAAAGAACTGTGAATTGTCGGAAACGTATGACGGCGAGGAGTGCGTTATCAAGGACATCTTAAAAGTACTTGGAGCAAAGAAATACTCGGTAAAGCACTCACTACACCTACTCGATGTGACAAAAGAGGTTCTTAAATCAATTGCCAGATTCGAGTTTTAGATCATCCACTTATCACCATGTTGTTTCTTGATTTCAGTAAATGAAATTTTATTCTTTACATAATCGTCAAGAAACTGTTCAGGTGTTGTGGCAGTTGATGTCTTGACTGTGTAAGCCAGTGCAATGTCTTCAATATTTGTCAAGGCATCTTTAAAGGAATCTTTTGACATAGTTTCACCTTCTTTCGTATGAATTGGTGTTGGTAGCACCTACGGAAATTATAGGGTGAAATAACGAGGACGACAAGAGAAAGGAGAGGTAAGAAATGGATATAACAGGAATTAGATATGTAAAAGCCGGTCCATATATGACAAAAGCCGAGATTGCCGAGGAATTTGGAATATCGATAAGAACGGTATGTAACAGATTATCGGAGCTGGCGATATACATTGCAAAAGGAAGATACAGTGAATACACCATATTGGATGGTTTTGGTGTGACATATGTCAACTATCTTGCGCTTGTAGACTTTATGCGATACCGCAAAGAATTGAAAGCCGGCAGAAGAGTACCACCGTTCAATCCTAAGAAAGTTGCAGAAGGTGGGACGGTGTTGCAGGATGCACAGTGAGAAAGGATAGTGAAGCAAATGAAGAAAAAGAAGATGTGCAGATATGCGGTTTATACCATGTGTGCTATTGGTTTATTCCTGATCTTCGGAGCAGCAAACTCAGTTGCGTTCGCCATGGATATGCAGATCATTGAACCATGGTATGCACACCTTGGACAGGCATTTGTCGGAGTGCTGCTGACACTCCCTTATCTGGTAGGCAGGAGAAGAAAAGCATGGTTGAGATGAAAGTGTTATCCAGTCATGAAGAATGGCTCAAGGCAAGAACAAAGATAGGTGGTTCGGATGCTTCGGCTATTGTGGGAATGAACCCATATAAAAGCAATGTGGAGCTTTGGAAAGAAAAAGCATATGGAATTGAACCGGTGGATATATCGGATAAGCCATATGTGAAATATGGAACAGAAGCTGAGCCGCTTCTCAGGGAATTGTTCAAATTGGACTATCCGGAATACCAAGTGTGTTATGAAGAGAATAACATTTGGTTCAATGACAAGTATCCGTGGGCACATGCATCTCTTGATGGATGGCTCATAGATCAGGATGGTCGTAAAGGCATATGGGAATGTAAGACGACGAATATCTTACAGTCCATGCAAAAAGAGAAGTGGGATCACAGGATACCGGATAACTATTACATACAGGTGCTGCATTACTTAATGGTTACAGAGTTTGACTATGTTGTACTTAAGGCACAGCTTAAATCTGTATATGGAGAGAATGTGTACTTACAGACAAGACATTATCCGATAGAGCGGTCGGAGGTTGAAGAAGATATCAAGTATCTGATCGAGGAAGAATCGAAGTTCTGGGAGCATGTACAGATGAAAAAAGCACCGGCACTGAAATTACCGGAAATATAGTAAAGGGGGCGAGAGAAAAATGTATTACAGAATTTGCAGTAACTGTGGAGCAAATCTTGATCCGGGAGAGCGATGCGACTGTGAAGAGGAGAGACAGAAACAGACAGACCGGATCATGAGCATGATGAAAATAAACAAAGATGGTCAGTATGAACTGGCTATGGTGGGAGGATGTACATGGAATTAAGAGTGAATGAGGTAGCAATACCGGAGGAGATTAAAGTTTTAAACTTTGAAGAACTTAAGGCTGAACTTAAGGATAAGGCTGAATACTATGGATCTCTTTTATATACAGATGAGCAGATCAAGGATGCTAAGGCAGATAGAGCAATGCTGAACAAATTTAAGAATACAGCGAACTCTGAACGTATCAGAAAAGAGAAGGAATATATGAATCCGTTCAATCAGTTTAAGTCTCAGATTAATGAGCTCATAGCAATCGTTGATAAGCCTATTGCAGTGATAGATGAGAGAATTGCTGCTTACAATGATGAACAGAAAGCACAGAAGAAGAAAGCTATTGAAGAACTGTTTGCCGGCATGGGCTTTCAGAGTTTCGTTACACTTGAAAAGATTTGGGATCCTAAGTGGCTGAATGCATCCACTTCGATGAAAAGCATTGAGGAACAGATGAGAGCAAGAATGTATCAGATCGGCGATGATGTGTATACACTCAGCCAGCTTCCAGAGTTTGGATTTGAGGCTACAGAGGTATTCAAACAGACGCTTGATATAAACAAGGCCATCTCAGAGGCTAAGAGGATGTCAGAGATTGCCAAGGCAAAGACTGAAGCTGAGGCAAGGAGAAAAGCTGAGGAAGAGGCAAGAAAGGCTGCAGAAGAGGCAAGACGAAAGGCAGAGGAAGAGCGCAAGGCACAGGAGATCAAAGAAGAACAGACGGTAATTGTACCGACAGAACCGCATGAGCAGGCTGTGACACCGCCAGAACCGGTGCAGAGTGCTAACAGCACACAGGAGAGAATGGTAGTCAGATTTGAGGTATTGCTCACAACGGAAGATGCTTATGCATTGAAAGAGTTCTTTAAGAGTAGAAGCATAGAATTTAAAGCTATTTAGGAGGAAAAAGCATGATAGAGGTAAAAGGAAGTCATTTGAGAATGGAAGGCTCAGAGGATGAAGTAGAATCACAGGTAGCTGCTGTTTTGGCAGGATACACACGATTCTTACATAAAAACTATCCACCGTGTGTTGCAAAAGAGAAATTAGACAATGTTATAAAGCTTAGTTCTTTTACAGATGAGGAACTTGACGAGGAGATTAAGAAAGCAAAGGAAAAACTTGATCAGTTGTTACATGAACTTTTTAGCTTTAATGAGGAGGACAAATAATGGCAGTTAATAATAGTTTAGTGAAAAAAAGCAAGGCACAGCAGAATTTGGGAATTACAGCATACCTTACACAGGATGCTATAAAAAATCAGATTAATCAGGTAGTTGGCGGCAAGAACGGACAGCGTTTCATTTCTGCTATCGTATCAGCATATAACACCAACCCTACACTTCAGGAGTGCACAAATCAGTCGATTCTTTCAGCAGCACTTCTTGGTGAGAGTTTACAGCTTTCACCATCTCCACAGCTCGGACATTATTACATGGTCCCGTTCAATAATACCAAGGTAGGTACCAAAGAGGCACAGTTCCAGATGGGATACAAGGGATATATCCAGCTTGCAATCCGATCCGGTCAGTATAAGAGACTGAACGTAGTGGCCATTAAAGAAGGTGAGCTTGAATACTTTGATCCGCTCAATGAGGACATCAAAGTCAATCTTATGGTTGATGACTGGGACAAGCGTGAAAAAGCTGAGACAATCGGCTACTATGCCATGTTTGAGCTGACAAATGGATTCAGAAAAACATTGTATTGGAGCAAGGCACAGATGCTTGCACATGCTGATAAGTATTCACAGGCATTCTCAAAAGATGCTACGACAGTCAAATCAAAGTATGGAGAGAAGCAGAAGGTATCATTTGCCGACTACGAGGCTGGCAATTATGACCCTCGTGATGCATGGATGTATTCCTCATTCTGGTACAAGAATTTTGATGGAATGGCATATAAAACAATGCTCCGTCAGTTAATTTCCAAGTGGGGTGTTATGAGTATTGATCTTCAGAGTGCATTTGAGCGTGATATGACCACTATGGATGGAGATGGAAATGTGACCTATGTGGAAAACGATACAGAGGAATATGTTGATTCCACTGCATCAGAACCGGAAGCAAAACCGGAACAGGGCAAGGAAGCACCTGTTATTGAACAGCCGCAGACTACACAGCAGAATCCTGCCGCCGCTGCACTGTTTTCATAATACTTGTTCATGGCAGATACACACATCACACACAGTATAAGCCATTGTATATAGCCCTGCCGCTGATCCGGTGGCAGGGAGAAAGGAGCATTGATTGATGAATCCACAGTGGATAAAGAGCGCATCGTTGAATAGCAGAAAGTACAGGAATAAAAAGGTTGAGGTCGATGGGATACTGTTTGACAGTAAGAAAGAAGCAAACCGGTACATGGAGCTTAAGCTGTTAGAAAAGGCAGGAGAGATCACAGACCTCAAGAGACAGGTCAGATACGAGCTTATACCGAGACAGAGAGAACAATCGACTGAAATGTATAAGGCTGGACCTCATAAGGGCGAATATAAGCCCGGTAAGGTCATAGAACAGAGCTGCTACTATGTTGCCGATTTTGTCTACAAAGAGGGTGATTGCATAGTTGTAGAGGACACCAAGGGCATGAAAACGAAAGATTATGTGATCAAGCGAAAATTGATGCTCCACCGTTATGGAATACGAATTAAGGAGGTATAGAGGGTATGATGACAGACCTCATTGAAGAGAAGAAAAAAGAGCTGATATCAACACAGGATGTTGTTTATGAAGTCCTTGAAAAAGATATAGCAGCAAGAAGTAGTGATAACCGGTTGTACTATCTCGTATGTAAACAGATTGGAGAAAAGCATGGATACAATATTGATCATGTTTCTGTGCCAAAGTTCTTCCTGCATCTGTCAGAGTTCGGCTTACCAACAACCGAGACAGTGAGACGTACAAGACAGAAGATACAGGCGGCAAATCCGTGGCTTGCCGGTAACAGATATGTGAGAAATATGCGGCAGAAGAATGAGCAGGCTTTCAGGGAGTATGCAAGAAAATGAAAGGAGTACAGTGGCTATGAGTGATAAAAAGAGCTTCGTCTTTTATACCGAATATAGAGAGCATTTAGAAATGCTTCCACCAGAGCAGATCGGTGAGTTGATGTTAGCTCTGATTGATTATCAGGAGACCGGTGAAGTCCCTGATCTGCCAAAGGGTAGTGCTCTTGCTATGTGCTTCTCATTCATTAAGAAACGGATGGATAAAGATAATATCAAGTATGAGGAGAAGTGCGAACGGAACAAGGAGAATGGGAAAAAGGGTGGCAGACCTGCAAAAGAGCCGGTTATTGAAGAAACCGACAATAACCCAAAGAAACCGAATGGTTTTTCAGAAAACCGAACGGTTATTGAAGAAACCGACAATAACCCAACAGAACCCAGAAAAGCCGATAATGAATATGATAGTGATAATGAATATGATAATGATTGTGATAATGAGGAGTATATACATACTCCAGAAAAAATATGTGCTAACGCACATACAAAAAAGGCGGTCAAGTCACACAAGAAGCCAGATCCGGTCGTGTATAGTGATGTGCCGGAATTGGATGAGGCTATTCATGAGTTCATTAAATTTCGCAAGGGTATGAAAAAACCGATGAGTGACAGGGCAGTTACCTTGATGATGAACAAGCTTGAGACATTATCCCATGACAAGTATGAGCAGGTACAGATACTGAACCAATCGATCATGCAGGGATGGACAGGGGTATATGAGCTTAAGGGAGAGAATAAGCAGTATTCCCATTCACCAAGAGCAAGTAACAACCGGGTAGCGGATCAGTTGGATGAATCATACAAGATGATGGCAGACTGGGCGAAAGAGAGAGCAAAACAGGAGATCATACATGAGCATGAAACAAAATAAACGATGTAACACCTGCAGACACAACCAGACCTGTACGCTTTCAGATACAGGCAGAGTATTACATGTCTGTGATCTTGATAATTCGTACATAGACGAGATCCGTCAGATGCATGGCAGGTGTGAAAAGTGGAGAGGAGTAAAGCGGAATGACAGAACAGGAGTTTGCGAAGTTTGCAATGGGACTAAAGACATATTACCCGAGAGAGAACTTACTGCCGAACAGACCGGCGATGGAACTCTGGTACAGACAGCTTCAGGATCTGCCGTATGAAGTGGCAGAGACAGCACTCAACAAATGGGTGTCAACAAACAAATGGTCCCCAAGTATCGCAGAGATACGTCAGATGTGCTGTGAGGTCAGGCAGGGCGAGATTCCGGCATGGAGCGAAGCATGGGAGACTGTCTTACATGCGATCCGGATATATGGATCATACAGACCGCAGGATGCAATGTTCACATTTGATGATCTGACGGCCAGAACTGTGAAACAGATCGGTGGATTCGTCAGCATCTGCAGAAGTGAGAATATTGACATAGACCGGGCAAATTTCCGCATGGTCTATGAGGAGCTTGCAAAGCGGAAGCAAAAGGATGCGCTGATGCCGGCAAGGCTTAGAAGTGCGATACAGAAGATACAGAGCAACAGCATGATGATGTTGGAAGGGAGACAGGATGATGTATAGGTGCACGGATTGCTTTTATGAGTTTGATGAACCGGACATGGTCCGGGAGTGCATCGGTGAATATCAGGGACAGCCGGCATATGAACATACAGCAGTGTGCCCAAGCTGTGGATCCGGTAGTTTTGAAGAGGTAGCAGATGATGGAGATTGAGGAAGCTATCAAGCATGAGAGATGGGAAGCAAAATATGCAGATCTTGAAGATGGAGCAGATGAAACTGCTGTTGAATTGAACCGGCGGTATCATACAGAGATCGCAGATATGCTTGAGGAGTTGAAAGAACTCCGGAGCAGATAAAAATAAATCAAAGGAAGGAGCCGAACCTCCGGCCGGGGTAACGATATATCGGGTTCCTTTTAAACATGAATTACAAAGAGTTTTTAGAAAGCAAGATAGAACTTGCAGTTGATAGTGGTTTTTCGGTTGACAAGAACCGTATTAACAAAGCATTAAAGCCACACCAGAGAGATGCAGTGGCATGGGCACTGAAAGGTGGACGTAGAGCCTTGTTTGAGTCTTTCGGACTTGGTAAGACTGCACAGGAAATAGAATTTTGTCACCTTGCAGCAGAACATACAGGTGGTAGAGCATTGATCGTATTACCACTTGGAGTTAAGCAGGAGTTTACAAGGGATGCCGTGGAACTCCTGGGCTATGAGAAACCAGAGTATTGCCGAACCATGGAAGAGGTTGAGGCAAGCACAAGTCAGATCGTTCTGACGAACTATGAGAGGGTGAGGGACGGAGACATCCGACCGGATTGCTTCCAGGCAACCTCACTTGATGAAGCATCCGTCCTTAGATCATTCGGATCTAAAACATATCAGACGTTCCTTGAAAAGTTCAAAAACGTACCTTATAAGCTGGTAGCAACTGCTACACCATCACCGAATAAATATAAAGAGCTTATTCATTATGCTGGATATCTTGAAGTCATGGATACAGGACAGGCACTTACAAGATTCTTTCAGAGGGATTCAACAAAGGCAAATAACCTGACACTGTACCCAAACATGGAAGATGAGTTCTGGCTGTGGGTGAGTAGTTGGGCACTTTTCATTACAAAGCCATCGGATCTCAATCCAGATTATTCTGATAATGGTTATGACTTACCACCTCTGGATGTTAGATGGCATGAGATACCGGTTCACTATGGAGATACAGTTGATAAAGATGGGCAAATGGAGTTGTTTACACAGGCATCTGCAGGTTTGAAAGAAGCTGCAAAGGTGAAGCGTGAGAGTATCAATGAGAGAGTAGAAAAGATGCGTGAGATTGTAGACAGTTCGCCGGATGATCATTTTATATTGTGGCATGATCAGGAAGCAGAGAGACATGCGATCAAGAAAGCTCTGCCGGAGACAGTGGATATATACGGATCTATGGACTATGACCTTAGAGAACAGAGAGTTATAGATTTCTCAGAAGGTAAAACGAGACTATTTGCAACAAAGAAGTCAATCAGTGGTTCAGGATGTAACTTTCAGCGGTTCTGTCACAGGGAGATATTTGTTGGTATTGATTATGAGTTCAATGACTTCATACAGGCTATTCACAGATGCTATAGATTCTTGCAAAAAGAAACTGTGGTTATAGACATAATCTATATGGAGAATGAGCGAGAGATTAAAAATGCTTTAATTGAGAAATGGAAGAATCATGATCATATGGTGCAGAAGATGATCGAGATCGTGAAAAAGTATGGGCTTGATTCAGCGAATAAAACAGAGCGGTTAGAAAGGAAGATGGGTGTGGAAGGTACAAGAGAAGAAAGAACAGTAAGAGGAAATCATTATGAAGCCGTATATGGTGACTGTGTGGAAGAAACAAGAGCGATGGAAAGCAACAGCATTGATCTGATCCATACGTCAATACCATTCGGTAATCATTATGAATATTCAGCAAATTATAACGATTTTGGGCACAATCAGGATACAGAGAGGTTCTTTGAACAGATGGATTTCTTGACACCGGAGCTTTTAAGGGTGTTGAAGCCGGGAAGAGTTGCAGCTATTCATGTTAAAGACAGAGTGCTGTTCGGAAATGCTACCGGAACAGGAATGCCAACTATTGAACCATTTCATGCTGACTGTATAGAACATTATATGAACCATGGATTTCAGTATTTTGGAATGATCACAGTTGTGACGGATGTTGTCAGAGAGAACAACCAGACCTACCGCCTTGGATGGACGGAACAGTGTAAGGATGGTACCAAGATGGGAGTTGGATGCCCTGAATATATTTTACTGTTCCGCAAACTGCCAACGGATCACAGCAAGGCATACGCTGATGAGCCGGTTACTAAGTCCAAGGATGAATACACAAGGGCACAGTGGCAGATAGATGCTCACGGATACTGGAGAAGCTCAGGAGACAGGCTTGTGAGTAAAGAAGAACTTGAGGGCGTATCTGTGGACAACTTACAGAGAGTATACAGACAGTACAGCAGAGAGCATGTATATAACTATGAGGATCATGTGGCACTTGCAAAGGAGCTTGATATGGATGGAAGATTACCAGCTACATTCATGGTAGTAGCTCCGGGATCATGGAACCAGCTTGAGGTATGGGATGATATTAACAGAATGAGAACTCTTAATACGACACAGAGCCAGAGAAGGGCAACCATGCATGTATGTCCTTTACAGCTTGATATCGTTGAGAGGATTATCAACAGGTACAGCAATCCGGGTGATGTGGTATATGATCCGTTCGGCGGTCTTATGACTGTACCGATGATGGCGGTCAAGATGCACAGATTTGGCAAGGGATGTGAGCTCAATCCAGATTACTTCAGAGATGGTGTTTGTTATCTGCAGTCTGAGGAGAATGAGGTTGATTCACCGACGTTGTTTGACTTCCTGGAGGTGGGCGACGAGTGATAAACGGAGAGCTTATCGTTGATAACTTCGCTGGAGGTGGTGGAGCATCAACAGGAATTGAGATGGCTACAGGGTACAGCGTTGATATAGCTATCAACCATGACCCGGAAGCCATCAGGATGCATAAGGTCAATCATCCAAACACAAAGCACTATTGTGAGAATGTGTGGGCGGTTGATCCTGTGAAGGCTTGTGAGGGACACCCGGTAGCTCTTGCCTGGTTCTCACCAGACTGCAAGCATTTTTCAAAGGCCAAGGGTGGCAAGCCAAAGGATAAGAACATCAGAGGGCTTGCATGGGTAGCATGCAGATGGGCGGCACTTGTGAGACCGAGAGTGATTATGCTTGAAAATGTGGAAGAATTCAAAACATGGGGGCCACTCAACAGAGGACATCATCCAATAAGGGCAAAGCAAGGTGATACATTCAGACAGTTTGTAAAGCAACTTAATGATCTGGGATATGAAGTACAGTTCAGAGAACTTGTGGCGGCAGACTACGGAGCACCGACCAAGAGAAAAAGGTTCTTCATGATCGCAAGACGTGATGGAGTACCTATCATGTGGCCAAAGCCTACACATGCACCGACAGACAGCGAAGAGGTCAAGATGGGACTGCTCAAACCTTATGTTGGGGCATATACACAGCTTGATTTTAGCCTACCATGTCCAAGTATCTTTGATACATCAGAAGAGATCAAGGAGAAGTATGGTATCCGGGCGGTGAGACCACTTGCGCCAAAGACTATGCAGAGGATTGCAAGAGGGCTGAAGAAGTTCGTTCTGGACAATCCAGAGCCATTCATCATTCAATGCAATCATGGCGGCGAAAGAAAGCCGCAGGATATAAGAGATCCGATGCCGACAATCACAGGCAAGCATGGATATGGAGTTGTAGAACCATATATTGTTCAGATAGGTCAGACTGGATTCTCTGCAGATCGTAGCAAAGATGTGAGAGAACCTCTTACAACTATTGTCAGCAAGAATGAGCACTGTCTAATAAGTCCTACACTTATTCAATATCATTCGGAGACCAATTCAGATGAGGTAAGAGGTCAAGGTATAGAGAATCCGATCATGACAGTAGACAGCTCAAACAGATATGGCCTTGTGACTTCGTTCCTCAGCAAGTTTTACAAGACAGGGATAGGGCAGGATGAAAGAGAGCCGTTACATACAGTGACAACGTCTGCGGGGCATTTTGGAGAAGTTCGGGCATTTCTGATCAAATACTACGGAGAGGGTACAGGCCAAGATATAGAACAGCCGCTTGATACAGTGACATCAAGAGACCGGTTCGGTCTTGTAACAATCCAAGGTGTTGAGTATCAGATAGTGGACATTGGTCTCAGAATGCTTGAGCCAAAGGAGTTATATGGGTGCCAAGGGTTTCCGGATGATTACATCATAGATCATGACAGCACAGGTAAGACATATTCAAGAAGTGAACAGGTTAAGAGATGTGGAAATGCAGTCTGCCCACCTATACCGGCGGCGATGGTAAGAGCAAATTTACCAGAGCTTTGCTTGAGAAAAAGAATGCCAAATATACGGATAGGAGAGGATGACAATGGGCAACTGTGTTTTGTATAGAATAGATAAAGGAGAAACAACATGACAAATTTTGAGATAGAAATTACATACAACATGATCTGCCGACCGGGGCAGGTCGTGCGGATCCATACAAAAGAAACCACCAGTGGGCGGAATTTTATCATGACATGGAAGAAATGGACCATTGTGGAGGTTCACGATCATCACATAGTGATGAAGAGCGAATACGGCTACCGGGAGAGCTTCACCAGAATAGATATTGTTGAGATGATCAGGAGAGGAGAGATTCGATGGAAATAGTACCAGTACAGGATAAGAGCTGTGAGACATGCAAATACCAGAGTAGATATAAAGCAGATGAACCATGCGCACACTGTACCAAGAATGCGACGGATAACTATGAGCCAATGACCAACGGAGATTATATCCGGTCGCTCAGTGATGTTGATCTTGCACAGATTGTAATGTGCCCGAATGAGATAGGGTTTGACGAAGTAGAATGCCACAAGGATGATAAGTTTTGCCAGGAATGTACATTGAACTGGCTTATGGCAGAAAGAGAGGTTGAGTAATATGTGTTATTGGAATGAAGAAGATTATTTTGAACCGGGAGAGTTTGATGAGGAAATCGAAGATCTCAAAGAAAAACTTAGAAATTCAGTAAAGCAGGAGACTAAAGATACGATTGAAAAACTTCGTAAAGAGAATCAGGAGCTACAGAGTATCAAGAAGAATTTTGAAGCCATCAAGAATGATTTTGAGAAGAAAAAGCATGAATATGAAATTGCAATGCGAGATGCTGAGTACAAGGCAAAACAGGCAAGACTGTCTGAATTGATGGAGAATAACAAGGTTATCGTATACGGCGTGGAATCTGAATACTTGTATAAAAAGAAGTGCGATAAGTGTGATATCAGCAGAAACATACAAATTACATTACCATCCGGAAGGGTTGTAGATGATAGGTGTAAATGCAATGTAACCATGGAAGTGTATAAGCCAAAGCAGTATGAATTGTATGAACTGAGTCAAAGAGTGGGAAAAAGGGAAGTACATGCATGGTACAAGAAAAAGACAGGAACAGTAAGTGATTATTATTTCGAAAGAGAAGCCACACATGCAGATATGATGGTAGACCATAATGTGAATTTTGAAGATATTGGGGATAAGCGTCGTGGTATATTCTTTACTTCGGCTGAGGAATGCCAAGAGTTTTGCGATTATCTCAATAAAGATCCTGAAATTAATGAGTTCATTTATAACCGAGCTGGATGCCTGTTAAGTGAGATTCCTGCTAACTGTGAAATGGGGGTGTAAAATATGCCAAGAGTTGCAACAGAAATAGCAAGTGATCCGGATTGGAGCCGTGCCGTGGATATATCAATACAGATGGGGGTGCAACGATACCCAGCTACATGGACATTAGCGTTTATACATGAGTGGGAGCGCATTACGGCTCAAATCAGAAGTGAGGTGATATATCATGGCTAAGTCGGATAGAAAGTTACATGAGGCAAGAATGGCTGGTGCAATATGGATCATGAAGCTGATCGAGGATAAGGCATGGATGAAGCCAAAAAGGAACTTGCGGCCAGAAGGGCAATGTTTATTCCTCTGGAGATCAATCAACAGCAGCTGGAAGAATCTGTTACGAAGATCAAGATGAATACGATCGATACTGTGCTGATTATGTCTTGTATGGTGTTGAGAGATGAGTTTGGATTTGGGCAGAAAAGAATCAAACAGTTCTTTGACCGATTCAATTTGAAGACAGAGTGTATATGTGATGGAGATGTGATCTGGGATGATTTCATAGATGCACTGAGGGAAGAAACCGGAATAGAGTTCTCCATCAGGGAAAATAAGTAGGAGGTGAGGCAGTGAAAGCGAAAGAGTATTTGAAACAGGTAGAACTGCTGGATGTGAAGATCAGGCAGAAGAAGATAGAATTAGATAGCCTTAAGGACAATGCAATAGGCTTGGGAGCATTTGACTATTCCAAGGAGAAAGTACAGACAAGCGCATCTGAATCATTGAGCGTGAAAGTAGCGAAGTATGTTGATTTTGAGAGAGAGCTGCAGGAGGATAATGCCAGATTTGCGGAACTCAAGCATAGAGTGATCAATCAGATCCACAGTTTGAACAATCCTATCTACATGAAGATTCTGTTTAAGAAGTATATAGAGTACAAGTCATTAAAGGATATAGCATCTGAAATAAAGTATTCATATGACAGGACAAAACATATTCATGGAGTTGCTCTTGAGGCATTTCGGATAAAGATTTTGAAAAGTTGACACCAAATAGCACCATTTAGCACCGAATAGCACCTAGCAACTGTGATATACTGTAGTGGTAAAATTATATAGTATTGATTCATAAGGGACATAGCCGTTGCCATAGGTTGTGTCCCTTTCCTTTATGCCCAGTGGTTATACAAACCCTCTCCCACCCCTTTAATGTGAATGATAATCTCTTGCCACTGGGCTATTTTGTTTGAGGTGTGATATGAGTGAGATTAAAAGGTTTGAGGTCGTGAGGCCTGAATATAGTTTTGAATACATACATCCTGTACTTGGTAGATTGGCATTACCGATAGCCATGATAAAGGTGATGGTTAAGTGCACTAAGATATACAAACTTCAGCCGACTATAAAGTTGGGTGTGAAAGTAAAGAGTGTATGTAAACCGCTGTACAAGATTGTGATCCCGAAGAGAGTGAGAAAGAAACAGAAGTAATAGAAAGAAGGTGTGACATTATGGCTAAACTGACAGCTAAACAGCAGAGATTCTGTGATGAATACCTGATTGACCTTAATGCCACACAGGCGGCTATAAGGGCGGGATACTCAAAGAAAACAGCATATAAGGCAAGTGATTGGCTGAATGAAAAAAGCCAAGAAAAACCAAGTTCAAAATTTAATAGAGCTATGAGGGAGTACATAGACAATAGACTGGCCGAGAAAGAAAAAGCCTTAATTGCCGATCAGGACGAAGTCCTTAAGTATCTCACTTCTGTGATGCGTGGTGAAAGCGTATCAACTGAGATAGTTGTTGAGGGCACTGGTGATGGGTGCTCAGAAGCAAGGGCAATGGAGAAAGAACCATCGGAGAAAGAACGCTTGAAAGCTGCAGAGCTTTTAGGTAAGAGATATGGTCTGTATACCGAGAAGGTGGAGGCTGATGTAGATGCGGATCTCAACATTAACATCGACTATGGCAATGATGACGATGCCGGCGGTGATGCTGATTGAATATTAATATAAAAGCAAATCCGGGGTTCAAGGAAGTAGACCGGAGCAAGAAGCGATATATCGTGATGAAAGGCTCTGCAGGATCAGGGAAGAGTGTTGATACGGCACAGAATTACATATTGAGGCTAATGCAGGACAAAGGCAGAAACCTTGTTGCAATGCGGAAATCTGATATAACAAACAGAGATAGTACATTCGCTGAACTGACCGGATCTCTTTATAAGATATTTGGAGATAAGGTCGATAATTATTGGAAAATCAATAGAAGTCCGTTGAGCCTTACATGTAAACATAACGGAAACCAGATTATATTCCGTGGCATGAACGACGATAGACAGCGTGAAAAGTTGAAGTCAATCACATTTCCACGGGGTAAACTTACGGATGTATGGCTTGAAGAAGCCACTGAATTTACGCAGGCAGACCTAGAGATAATAGATGACAGATTGCGTGGAGAATTGCCACAAGGGCAGTTCTACCAGATAAGAATGACCTTCAATCCAGTGAACAAAAACCACTGGATAAAGAAGGCCTTTTTTGATAGATACGATCCTGATGTGTTGACACATCACAGCACATATTTGGGGAATCGCTTCATAGATGCGGCATATCACCGCCGTATGGAGCGCAGGAAAGAAGTTGATCCTGAGGGATATCAGATATATGGACTTGGAGAATGGGGTGAGATAGGCGGTCTCATTCTGCACAACTGGGAAGTTGCAGAGGTATCTCAGAATCTTAATGATTACGATGATATAGCAATAGGTCAAGACTTTGGATTTAATCATGCCAATGCCATCCTTCTCCTTGGTATTAAGGATGACAACATATACATCATAGATGAGATATATGAGCATGAGAAAGAAACAGCGGAGATCATACCGCTGGCAATTAAGCATGCTATCCCAACTAATAAGATTATGTGGTGTGATAGTGCAGAACCGGACAGAATAAAGACCTGGAAGGGTGCTGGATATAGAGCCAAGGGGGTTAACAAAGGCGGTTCAAACGGATCTGTAAAAGCGCAGATAGACTGGTTGAAAGGTGTGACAGATAAAAGCCATACAGTACGCAGAAGGATATATGTAGCCCCTCATTGTGTAAACACGATCAAGGAGTTGCAACAGTGGAAATGGAAAAAAGATGAAAAGACAGGCGAATATCTTGATGAGCCTGTACCAGTAATGGACGATGCAATGGCAGCTCTTAGGTACGGCATTGAGGGATGGCGCAAGTCTCGTTCATGGCTGATATAGATTAACATGAAGGAGATGGAAAAGGTGTTAACCACTGATGAAATAAAGGTATTGATTGATAATGACAAAACATCAGACAAGAAGCAGTTTGCCAGAACAGGCGAACGCTACTATGACGGAGATCACGATATAAACAAGTATAGATTGTTTTACTACAATGCAGATGGCAAGTTAGTAGAAGATCTAACACGGAGCAATGTGAGGATATCGCATCCGTTCTTTACGGAGCTTGTTGATCAGTGTACTCAGTATGTGCTGTCTGGTGATCGGTTTGTTGTAGCAGATGATCAGAAGCTACAGACCTATATGGATAACTATTTTAACAACAATGATAGCTTTATATCTGAACTATCAGATTGTATCACAGATAGTCAGGTAAAGGGCTGGGCATATATGTATGCGTACAAAAATGCAAAAGATAAGATGGCATTTGCGGCGGCTGATGCGCTGGATGTAATAGAAGTCAGAGAAAAGGATGCGGACGATGGATGCAAATATACGATATATCATTACATTGAACGTATCGACAAGGGCAGAAAGATAATAAAACGCATACAGGTATGGGATGAAAAAGAAACATGGTTCTATACTCAGGTTGATGGTGGAGATATACAGCTTGATGAATCAAAGCTAAATCCAAGACCGCATGTATTATATACACAAGGAGATAAGAAAGATGCTACTTACTTTGATGGATTTGGGTATATTCCATTTATCCGGCTGGACAACAACAAGAAGCAGTTCTCAAGCCTTAAGCCTGTTAAGCCCCTCATAGATGACTATGATTTGATGGCATCAAGCCTGTCAAACAATCTCATTGACTTTGATTCCCCAATCTATGCAATAAAAGGATTTGAGGGAGACAATCTTGATGAGCTTCAGACAAACCTTAAGACAAAGAAGCTTATAGGTGTAGGTGAGAATGGAGATGTGGATGTCAAGACTGTTGATGTCCCATATCAGGCAAGACAGGCGAAGCTTGATCTTGACGAGAAGAACATATACCGGTTTGGTATGGGGCTAAACACCGCCGGGCTTAAAGATACATCAGCAACTACGAATATAGCAATTAAAGCGGCCTATTCACTTCTGGATCTGAAAGCAAAAAAGATAGAGAAAAATCTCAAGAAGATGCTGCGTAAGCTGGTTGAGATAGTCGTAGATGAGATTAACAATGCGGATGGAACCGCCTATCAGGTTGAGGATGTCCGGTTTGAGTTTACCCATGAGATTATGAGTAATGCGCAGGAAAATGCACAGATCAAGCTGACAGAAGCACAAACCAGACAGGCAGAGATTAATACGATCTTGAGCGTTGCAAATGTGCTTGATGATGAGACTGTAGTTAAGGCTATTTGCGATTGGTTAGATATTGACTATGAGGAGATAAAAGACAAGTTACCGGCAAAGGAAGAAGACGATACGAAAAAAGCGCAGGATCTGTTGAAAGAGGTAAATGTAGAGACTGGTGGTGAAGAATAAAGATGGAGAATATTACATATTGCAAAATAGATAGCAATTTGAGAAAGATTACACTTCCGGAAAATGAGAAGATACTCGGAGTATATCATGATAAAAATGTGACAAGAAAGCATTTTAAAATGCCGAGATATTATCAGGATAATGACATGTCTGAGTTCAGCATAAAGGTCAATTATGTGAATGAGGACAAGGAAACAGATTGTTATGCCGTTGATGATATGCTCTCAACTGAAGATTACATTACATTTTCGTGGCTTGTAGGTGCTACAGCTTGCAGAGTCCCAGGCATGGTTGGCTTCGTGATCTGCTTTACAAAGATTGATGAGGAATCGAATATAACGCAGGAGTATAATACAGAGCTTTCAGTTTGTAGAGTCCTTGACGGCTGCGAACTTGGAAAGGCAATAGACAGTGAACAGGAGAAAGACATCATTGCACAGTTTGTGAAATATTTGATTAAGGTCGATTCTACTTTGTCCATATCCGGTGAAGCGGCAGATGCAAAGGTCGTTGGTGATTGGTTGAAAAAGATAGAAGAAACGGAAGAAAATCTAAAAAAATCTGTCAGTGATGGCAAGACATTGCTTGCGGAGGCTATCACTGAAAAAGGAATTGATACCGCAAGCGGTGATTCGTTTGCTACGATGGCTGAGAATGTTAGGAAGATCCAGACAACCGGTTATGGTGTGAGCGGTTATATTGATACAACAATAGAAACAAGTGGTGGAATATTTGCAATTTACGGATTGTATACCGTTGAAGAACAGGAGGCGAGTTAATGAGTATCTTAGGGTACAAGATTATAAATCTGTATAAAGTAAAAACAGCAATTGGATCAAGTGCAGAAGAATATGAGGCTGATATAACAGACGAGAAGATGCAGGAGATTGCTACAGCATTGGGCTGTAATTTACAGATCATGACAAGCGGTAGCAAATGGTTGTTGTACAAAGGCACAAATACGGATAATGGTTGGTTGTGCCAAATCGTGTCAAATTATTTTGAAGTAAGGCGATACTTGAATGGTCAAGTAACGACAAGTTCAACCACAGGCACTAATTTACAGTGCCGTGTACAATTTACGGTATCGACACAAGTTAAAAAATTGGTGTTGCGTTACTCAAAAGGTAAAAACGGAGCTACCATTTTTGAGTTTACAAATTATGAAAATGTAAATCTGGCATATTGCATCGCAGATGCATCTGTCATTGGAACAGATGAAAAGATAAGTGTATATGGATATATTTCAGCCGGAACTTATATGCTCTCATTGTCAGATAGCACATCAGTAACTTACAATTTAAGTAATGTGTATGGATTTGCTGATAATCTCGTATTAATGGGGGCGATCGCATTAAAGGATAAGAATGCAATTATCGATGGTCTGTACAGATGTGACATCAATAAAAATACGGATGATCACTATGTATTTGGGTTGGATAAAAAAAAATATATGGCGAGTGACGGCGGAGCACACATGAAGTGGGCAATCGAGCTTGATGATTCAATGTTAGAGTAATATGAACAAGAGACAGAAAGAAGTAATCGAGGAACAACTACATAACGAGGGAAAAACTATTGCCAGTCTGAAGCATACATATAAGCAGGCATTGAAAGACTGTGAGCAGAAGATCAGAGAGTTGTCTGCAAGAACTGACATGGAGAATTTGCAGAGCATCATATACCAGAAACAATATCAGGAGGCTTTGAAAGCACAACTTGAAGGTGCTCTAAGCAACTTGCAGTCTAACTCATATGCAACTGTGTCTGACTATCTGACAAAGTGCTATAGAGACGGATACACAGGTGTCATGTATGACCTGCAGCAGACAGGTATTCCGATCATCATGCCGATAGATCAGGCGGCAGTTGTGAGAGCTATTCAGACGGACAGCAAGCTCAGTAAGTCACTCTACGACAAAATGGGCGAGGATATGACATATCTTAAGAAAGCGGTCAGAGCAGAGGTATCAAGAGGCATAGCCAATGGATCAACATGGAATGAAGTAGCTGGTAAGCTCTCAAGACATATGGCAAATACTCCGTTCCAAAAGGCTTATAACAACTCTATCCGAATTGCAAGAACGGAAGGACATCGTATACAGGTACAGTCAGCACTGGATGCTCAGATGGTTGCAAAGAGTAAAGGTGCGGATATTGTGAAGCAGTGGGATTCCACTCTTGATGGCAATACAAGAGATCTGCATAGACTGCTTGATGGACAGATTCGTGAAATAGATGAACCTTTTGAAGCTGGTGGTATACAGGTAGATGCTCCTGGGATGTTTGGAGATCCGGCAGAGGATTGTAATTGCCGGTGCTGCTTATTGCAGAGAGCAAGGTGGGCGCTGGATGATGATGAGCTTCAGCGATTGAAAGATCGAGCGGAATACTTTGGTCTGGATAAGACTTCTGACTTTGAGGAATACAAAGAGAAGTATTTGAAAGTGATTGATGAAATAAATCCTACAAATGTAAATGGAGAAATAATACAGTTTGACTGGAAGGATAAGAATCAATTACGTGAAAAACAGCAGGAAATTATATCAGACCTGTCAAATGAGTACAGGACAAGGCTTCAGAAAGTTACGACAGGGGCAAAACAGTCAGCTGGTAATGTTGATATGTCAGGTGCAGTGATGAGATTATCGGATTCACATGTTAACACTGCTGTTCATGAATTTGCACATACGCTTGCAAATAGTGCAGCAGATAAGTACGGCCTTACTAATGATGCAGATTTTTGGAAAGAAATAAAAAAAATACAAAGAGAATATCACAGAGATGTTGATAAAACATCAGATACATCAAGATGGATCAGTTCATATGAACATAGTAGTAGAAGTGTTGACGAATTTTTTGCCGAGGCATTTACACAGGCAAAAATGTCTAAACTTAAATTGGAATTACCTCCCAAATATGGTGCTGATTTGACATATTCAAACAAGGTATTGGAAGTCATTGATAAGTATTTCAATAAAAAATCTGTTGCAAATGTGGATACAAGTGCTAAAATGATAACAGGTGCAAGAATATTGGACCCTGATAGTAAAGAGGCTACGGCATTTGCTAAAATGTACTATCGTGAAATAAAATCATTTAGTACAGATTGCAAACATATAGCAAATAATATAGGAAAAACGGAAACGGAAATACAGAGCATAAAAGATTATTTATTTAATAATGATTCTTTTGAACCTGATTGCGCTATTGCACAATCATGGCAAAGACTTATGAGTGGTAAGGATATTAAGGATCATGATAAAGTATTAATCGAGCATGAATTGTATGAGATGAAGTTGAAGAAAGAAAATAAAAATATGAGCCATACTGAGGCTCATGCTATTGCTACCAGAAAATACGATTATCAAAAGGGAGTTGATGAATATTATGGTAACCTTGGAAAAAATAAAAAAGACGAATAATATAATATCAGCTGAGTATTTCCCGGAAGATAGTAAGCAGGATGTTGGAACATTTATTTATGATATAGAAAAACATGAAGTTATCGAGCATAAATACTGTCAAAAAGATAGCAAAGCTAATTTGAAGACATATTTTAATAAAGCTATAAAGGCTATTGAAAAATGTATTGAGAATGATAGTTATCCTGAAACAGTAGAATATATGTGGTATTAAAAGCACTCCGCATTAGCAGAGTGCTTTTTTCATGCAATTAAATAATTAGTAATTCAGACCATGATAAAAACATGGTCTTTTTTTATGCCCAAAAAATCGGCTTAAGGCGGTAAAACTGTGACGATAAAATAACTCCGGCAAGAGTGATAACTGCCATGTGTGGCTACGATTAAAGCCAAGAAAGGATGGAACAATGGAATTAAAGGAACTGTTAGGAGAAGAATTGTACAAACAGGTACAGGCAAAGATTGACGAGAAGAACAGCGCAGAGACGGATAAACTCAAGCATGTAAGATATACAGATCTGTCCGAGGGCAAGTACGTCAGCAAAGAGAAGTATGATTCCGAGCTTGAAAAACTCAATGGACTGATCACCGGCAAAGACACGGAGATTGGCAATGCAAATAAGCTCATTGAGGAACTGAAAAAAGCATCTAAAGGCGATGAAGGGATGCAGCAGAAGATTTCTACTTATGAAGTTGAAAATACAAGACTGCAGCAGGAACTTGAGGAAACGAGAGTTAATTCAGCTATTAAGGTTGCGTTATTATCTGCTCATGTAAGTGATGTTGATTATGTTGCTTACAAATTAAAGGCAAACCTGAAAGAAAAGAATACGGAGCTTAAACTGGACGATGATGGCAACATCAAAGGATGGGATAGCATGCTTACAGATCTCAAGACACAGCTTCCGAACCAGTTTGAAAGTGCTGGAAGTAACCAGAAGAACATCCTTGAAAACCAGCTTCAGAAGGGTGATCCGAGCGCAAATAACAGCGAACCGAAAACTCTTGCAGAGGCATTAAAACAGCAGTATGAAAATGCAAATAATAACCAGTAAAGAAAGGAATGGTGAAAACTATGGCAATGACATTAGAAGAACTTAAGAAAGGTATGAGTGACAAGGTATTTTCACAGATTGTGGATATCTTTCTTAGACAGTCAACAGTATTACAGTCACTGACATTTGATGACTGTGTATCAGCATCAGGCGGTGGCTCAACAATGAAGTATAAGTATCTCAGAAAGGTACTTCCAGCTACAGCGGAGTTTAGAAAGATAGGCGGTTCTTATACTGCATCGGCAGCTACAAAGCAGGAGTGCGAAGCAAATCTTGCGATCATGGGCGGAGCAGTTCAGATGGACAGAGTGCTCAACAAGGTTGCTGGTAACTTTGACAACATGGCATATCAGATCGAGGAACATATCAAGGCAATCGTGTCTTTATTCCACTACACGCTGATTAATGGAGATGCAACCACAACAGCATCTGGTGATCATCCGGAGTTTCAGGGCCTTGATTCTATGATCGCCGGAACAACGACAGAGTACGGCACAGACAAGGCTATTGATCTTTCATCTATCACTTCACTCAAAGCAAACGCTGATGAGTTCTATGAGGCTCTGAGTCTCCTTATCAAGACTACAGATGCTGATGCAGTGCTTACAAACACAGAGATGATCACAAAGATTCAGACTGTAGCACGTATCCTTGGATACAGGACAGAGAGTGAGGAAGCATTCGGAAAGCGTATTACTACGATTGATGGAGTGAAGCTTATCGATATGCAGAATCATTACACAGTATCAAGCGGATCGGCTGTTGCAAATTCTGTTGTTAAGAAAGGCCTTAAGAGAAAACTTGGATCTGAACAGACAGAAACAACAGGTCTTACAGATATCTATGCAGTCAAGTTTGATGTAAACGATGGATTCCACGGAATCAGCCTGAATGGTGGTTCAGTTATTGATCAGTATCTGCCTGATTTCAGTAAGCCTGGAACAGTGAAGGATGCTGAAGTAGAGATGATCGCAGCTACAGTTCTGAAGAATACACAGCATGCAGGTGCGCTTCGTAATATCAAGATTGCGTAAGTTAGAAAGGATAGGTGAGATAGGATATGGCAGCAGTAAAGGAATCAAAATGGATTGTATCAGTAAATGGAAATCCATCATATTGCGGAATCGGTGCCGGTGGTGTGCAGTTTGCAAACGGCAAAGCAGAGATCACATCTAAGCGTATGGCAGACTGGTTCATGGAGCATGATGGTTATACAGTTACAGCACAGTAAGGTGGTGGTCATATGATCATGACTGTTGATGAACTGAAAGAGTATGTTGATACTGGTGCAGTAAAGGATAAGGTGCTTGAAGCAAAGCTTCAGGCACTGGAACTCCTGATCAGAAAATATACAAATAATAACTTTCAGGATAGAAACAGGCGGTTTATTGCACCGGTGGACGTTGCTACAGGTTTCCAGTATGCGTCTGATTTGTTCAAGGCTGGTGACACTGTACAGGTATCAGAATCACACTACAATGATGGCTTGTACACCATCAAAGCTGTGGATATGGACAATGGACATATAGAGGCGAATGAGGAGCTTGTAAGCGAACCGGTCGCCATGGTGACAAAGATAGTATATCCGATGGATATCAAGCTTGGAGTAGCCAACATGCTTTCATGGGACCTGAACAACCGGGATAAGGTTGGTGTACAGTCCGAGACCATAAGTAGGCATTCTGTGACCTATTTCAACATGGATGGCGACAATTCCCTCATGGGATATCCAAAGTCGCTTCTTGGCTTTTTAAAACCGTACATGAAAGCGAGGTTTTGAGATGCGAGGAATAGGCGGAAATGCAGTTGCAGATATACAGGTTAAAAGCATAACCAGAAATGAGATAGGCGAACAGGAAGTCACATGGACATCTGAAGATACCTTGACCGGATGGCTTGACCTCTCAGGCGGTGACAGCAAGTACACAACATACAATGCCAAGGTGCAGGAATCCACGCATATGTTCATAGCTGATTATAAACGTCTCAGTGACATGATCAAGGCTGAGAACAGCCGTATAGTGGTTAATGGTCAGGTATATGACATTATGCTGATAGATGACCCCATGGGCATGCATGAGCAGCTTGAAATATATCTGAAGTATACAGGAGGGCAGTAGAATGGCAGATATAACATTTGAGGATAACCGAATTGAGATTGAAGCTGCAATGAATGACGCTATTACGGCATTTCTGTATGAGGCGGCAGGTGAGTTGGCAAGTGCTATTGCATCAGCTTCTCCTGTAGATACAGGTGATTTAAAAGGCTCATGGACTTATGAGGTAGATGAATCGACAGGCACTGCTACTGTAGGATCTCCGCTTGAAAATGCTATCTGGAATGAATTTGGTACTGGTGAATATGCATTAAAAGGTGATGGCCGTAAAGGTGGATGGACATATCAGGATGCATCAGGCGAATATCATCATACATATGGAAAAAGACCGAATCGGTCAATGGAGCATGCTTTTAATGCAAACAAGGATAAGATCATAAAGAGGGCTGAGCAGATAATGAAAGAAAGTCTTTCTGACTGAAAGGAGTGGTTAGCTTGCGAATAGGTACATTAGAATATATCAACAGTGTACTCACAGATGAGCTTGAGATTCCATATGCATTCATGGAGTGGCAGGACGACCCACCAGAGGCATACTTTGTCGGTGAATATTCTGAAGGTGATACACCTGAGGAAGATGGGTGTCAGGAAATAACATTCATCATAGACGGCTTCACAAGAGGTTCATGGCTTAGCCTGGAGAAGTACAAGCAGAAGATAGAACAGAATATTGAACGAACGGCAATTCTTGCAAGTGGTGCGGGGGTTGCCGTTTTTTATGGGAATGCGTCACAGGTGCCAACAGGGGATGCAGACCTCAAACGTATACAGATTAATTTAACAATTAAGGAATTTAAGAATGGAAGGTGATTATAACATGGCAGAAACATTAACTTTTGAAGAGTTCAAGTCATCAGGTATCACAAGCAAGACACCGAAGAACATAGTGTTTGGTGCTGGAACAATTCACAAAGGTTTGAAGTATGACACATCAAAAAAGACTTGGAACTTTGCTGAATCTCTGATTGGTGCGACATCCGGCGGTACGAAGTTGTCAATCAAGCCTGAGCTCAAGGATATAGAGGTCGATGGTGCATCAGTTAAGGTTAAGGAGTTGGCAGTTAAGACAGGCGAGACAGCACAGATGGATACTAACATGGTGGAGCTGTCGCCTGAGACGATCAAGATGGCTATTATCGGGCAGAATGGCACATCAACAGCGGAAGGATACGATGTGATCGAATCCAAGGCAAGAATTGAAAAGGATGATTACATTGAGAACTTCGGATATATTGGAAGATTCTTAGATGGTCGTCCTGTTATCGTGATCTTTGACAATGCGCTCTGTACATCAGCCTTGAGATAGAGGGCAAGAACAAGGAGAATGGCACATTTGCGCTGACAATGGAGTGCTATGCGGATCTGTCACCAGCAGCTGACACACTGCCATACCACATCTATCTGCCTACCGGCACGACAACGGAACAGGTTCAGCAGTCTATAGATTCCAGTACAGAAGTGACAGACTAATTGATATAGAAAAGGAGATATAATCATGGGAACAACCGAGATAAAAGAGAACAAAGATATAGAAGCAGTAGAGAATGCAGAAGTAGTTGAAGAGGCAGAGACAGTTGAAGATGTGCAGGAGATCAAGCCTTACACGCTGAGAAATCCAAAGGCCACAGATATAGCATCATTCCTGAAACTGTTCAGTAAGCTGGGAGTAAAGGACTTCAAAGACTCATTCAGCGGCAATGGGTTCAAAGAGCTCATCGCAAAAGAACGTGAGAAGCTTGCTGGTGATGGTGAGGATGATGAGGACACATCAAATTTCCTTGAAAATGTGGGTATTGGTCTTGCGTTCGAGCTTGCAGATGTGATACTGGCTAAGCTGTCAGACTGTCAGCGTGAGGTATTTGTCTGCTTATCACACCTGTCAGGTATGACAGTGGATGAGGTAGCAGATCTTGACCTTTCTGTGTTCACACAGATGTTATATGATGCGGTCACTCTTCCAGGTTTTGCGGATTTTATCAAGGTTGTTTCAAGATTGTTCGAGAAGAGACAGTAGGCTATCTCAAGTTCATGGATCTCATATTTAAGAGATATGCGGATCCGTACACTCTGCTTGATACGATGATAGACAATCAGAGCTTTGATGAGTTTGTATGCACATTCGTGCGTCTGGATGATGACGACAAGCTCTGGGATATGTATATCCATAAGTGCTGGGAGAATATATCATTTAATGACTTCAAGGCAAGGCTGTATGGCACATCAGGTGGCAGTTCACAGCCGGCCAGATCAGGGGCATTTGAAAGCAGAGACGAACTTGAAACAACCATAAAGGATTCTATGTCAATCATAGAGAATTTCAAACCATAGGGGCACACAGACGTGTGTCTCTATTTTTTATTATCGAGGAAAGGGGGTAGACCCTTTTGGAAGTATTTAAGATACTGGGAAAGATTGCCATAAAAAATGATGAGGCTAAGAAAAGTTTAAATGAGACAAGTGAAACTGCTGAGAAGACGCAAAGTAAGCTGAGTAGGATATTCCAGTCTATAGGCAGAAGCGCTATAAAAAGCAACTCGGAGATATCGGAAAGCAATGCTAATACAGGTAAAAGCTTGTCACAAATAGCAGCCGAATCAGGAAAGACAGTCAACCAGTTAAAAAGTGATGTGGGAAAAGCTGCAGCAGAGTATAGAAAACAGGGGATGAGTGCATCTGAAGCTATGAAGAAAGCCTATGCAGACATTGGATATGTAGCTGGTGAGACGCACAAGAAGGTAGACAAGCACCTTGATAAGACTGGAAAGAAGACAGTGGATATCAAGGCTAAAATGAAGTCAATGTTTTCAGCCATAGGCAAAGGTGCTCTTACATCAGTAAAAGCACTAGCTAAAGTATCAGTAGCGGCGGCTAAGATTGGAGTAGTCGCCGCTACCGTTGTGGCGACTGGTTTAACTGCAATGACAAAGAGTGCTGTAGAGCAGTATGCGGACTACGAGCAGCTTGTTGGTGGTGTTGAGACACTGTTCAAGGACAGCTCTGATAAGGTTGTTGAGTATGCAAATAATGCATATAAGACGGCGGGACTGTCAGCGAACGAGTACATGGACACTGTAACAAGCTTTTCAGCGTCATTGCTTCAAGGCTTAGGCGGTGACACGGAAAAGGCGGCTGAAACTGCAAATCTTGCCATAACAGATATGTCAGATAATGCCAACAAGATGGGTACTGATATGGCATCTATACAGAATGCATATCAGGGCTTTGCAAAGCAAAACTACACCATGCTTGACAACTTGAAGCTTGGTTATGGTGGTACTGCATCCGAGATGGCAAGGCTTATCAACGATTCTGGTGTACTTGGTGACACCATGACTGTGACAGCAGATAATGTCAATAGTGTGTCATTCGATAAGATGATTGAGGCTATTCATGTTGTACAGACTGATATGGGGATAACAGGCACAACCGCAAAAGAGGCAGCCACTACAATACAGGGATCCATCGGCATGATGAAGTCCGCATGGACGAATCTGCTCACAGGAATGGCCGACCCATCACAGGACATGGGAGTGCTGATCAATAACCTTGTTGATTCTGTGATGGCTGTAGTTGATAACCTTGTACCACGAATAGCAGACACACTGCCAAGGATAGTTACAGGCATATCAAGTCTTGCACAGAAATTGGCACCATATATACCGCCACTTATAGAACAGATACTGCCATCACTTATACAGGGCGCAACATCGTTGCTGTCCGAATTGGTGAATAACCTTCCTGGCATACTTGAAACCTTGTTGCCGGGTATAGGTGGAGAGCTGGGGCAGACACTTACATCTGCATTACAGTCTATATTCGGAACTTTGCAAGCTATTTTGCCTACTATATTATCCCTTGTTAATACACTGTTACCACCATTATTGCAGATAGTTCAAACGATTTTGCCACCGCTTACGAATTTGATTAATATGCTTTTGCCGCCTATTGTGCAGATAGTGTCGCAGATCCTTCCTATTTTGATTTCGATTTTGCAGCCGGTACTGGAATTATTGCAGCCAATACTTGATCTGCTCAATCCAATTATAAATCTGGTCTTAATGATATTGGCTCCATTGATGGAACTTATCAATATGATCCTGCCTCCGCTTGTTGAGGTGATAAGTCTGATATCAGAAGAGATACTTGAAGTGCTGAAACCGATACTTGAATGGTTTTGCGAGATGCTTGAGATCACATTGGAAGCGGCGATTATTGCAATTATGGCAGTTATCAACAACTGTCGTGAATCGTTTTCAATGGCTTGGAAAGGCATTAAGAAAGTCTGGAATGCAGCACCTGCCTTTTTTAAAGGCATATGGAATGGTATAAAATCAGCATTTGCAGCAGTAGGAAAGTTTTTTAAAGGCATCTTTACAACAGCGTGGAATGGAATTAAGAGTGTTTGGTCGGCTGTTACTGGATTTTTCAGTGGAATCTGGAATGGAATAAAAGGTGCATATGCATCAGTAGGTACATGGTTTAGTGACATTTTTGGCAAGGCTTGGGCTGGTATCAAGAATGCATTTTCACCGATGGTTAAGTTCTTTTCAGATACATGGCAGAAGATTAAGGATATCTTTTCCAAGGTTGGAACAGCTATCGCAGATGGCATCAAGGGAGCCGTTACAGCAGCTATCAATGGCATATTAGGTACAGCGACAAAGATCATTAATGGTTTTATATCTGCAATCAATGCTTGTATATCCGTTATTAATGCGATTCCGGGAGTATCAATTAATAAGCTTGATAAATTGAATGCACCACAGCTTGCAGAAGGTGGTGTACTTAAGAAAGGTCAGGTCGGTATACTTGAAGGTAATGGAGCTGAGGCTGTTGTGCCGCTTGAGAAGAATACAGAATGGATCAGTAAGGTAGCAGATCAGATGGCAGCAGCAACAGGAAGAACAGTAGACAATGAATCAGAGTTATCAAAGGTTCTGTATTTGATTCTTGATGTGGTAAGACATATTGATGAAAATATGTATGAATACATGGTAAGAGCACTTACAGAAGGCACGAAGCTTAAGATTGATGGTAGAGTATTTGGAAGGATGGTGAGAACATATGCTTGAGAATATAAAATATGTAAATAGTCAGGGGAATGTTCTTGAATTTGGAAAGAAATATATCTTTGCAAATGAAAATGACCTTCGAGACTATCAGTGGATCTATGATAGTGATCGGAAAAGTGTGGAGAATTTTCGAAAGAAAATTACAGAAAAGACGCTTCCGATCACTATTTGTTGCCCGACTCCGAGGATATGCAGGAATGTAAAGAATGATATGTTTGAACTGTTTGAACAGGATATCATCAATGAAGTGCCTGGAAAACTGTATATTGGCAATTATTACCTTGAATGTTTTATTTACGCAAGTGATAAGTCAGAGTATTTGGCAGGGCCATATACAAAGTTATCTTTAAAGGTTGTAACAATTACAGATACATGGGTGAAAGATGAATTGTTCCAGTATCGATATGAAACGATAGAATCAGACGATAGTGGACGTGGGTATTCATATGGTTATGAATATGATTATTCCGCTTCACCAGGGAATGCTACACAGTTTGCAAATAGTAATTTTAATGAGGCAGAATTTATTATGACCATCTATGGATATGCGCAGAATCCGGCTATATCAATAGGTGGTCATATATATGCGTTAAACTATACTATTCAGGCTGGTGAAAGAGTAGAGATTGATTCAATACGGCAGACTATAAGGCTGTATAAAACGAATGGAGCAACTGTAAATATATTCCGATTCAGAGACAGAAAGAATGATATATTTCACAAAATTAAATCCGGAGAACAGGCTATATATTGGAATGCGGATTTTAATTTTGATTTGCTTTTGAAAGCTGAAAGGAGTGAACCGATTTGGATGTGATCTATACAGACCGAAATCTTAATGATGAAGGTTGCCTGCATCATTATAATATTGATCTTGATATTGCAAATGAGAAGAATTTTGAGATCACAGTTGGTATTAAGAATAATGTCATGCGTGGAGGCTATTGGTGGTATGTCAATGATACGGAGTATGGTGGTGTTGTAGATTCCGTAAAAGTGATAACGGAGAATAATGAGATCAGATATTCAGGCAGAAGTTTCAGGGGAGTACTTATGAGTAAGATCATAGAGCCTCCGTCTGGGGCAGCCTATCGGATTGTATCAGGAGATGCTGGAAACATTATTCAGGATCTTATAAATTTATGTGGACTGTCAGCGGTATTTGCTGCCGAACGTATTGGATACACAGTAAAAACATTTCGGTTTGACCGATACATAGATCTATATACCGGGTTAGTTAAGCTTGGTAAAGCTATAGGTATGAATTTGTACTTAATCGTTAAAAATGGAATAGTTCATGTATCATATGTGCCGTTAGTTGATTATTCCGACCGGATAGAATACAACCAGAACGATATTAATTTCACTATTGAGAAGACATATAGAGGTGTAAATCATCTTATATGTCTTGGTAAAGGAGAACTTCAGGATAGAACTGTAGTGCATTTATATGCTGATGCAAATGGGAATATAAGCACATCTCAACGTCTATATGGAATTGAGGAATATGTGAGTACTTATGAGAACACATCTGCAGAATCTGATGAGGACCTTGTCTCTGGTGGAACAGAGAGATTGCAGGAATTAATAGGAGCTGATGCATTTGCAGTTACAAGCAGTGATACTGAGCAACATATAGGTGATATAATTGGCGGGCATGAAAGCGTGACAGATTCCTATGTAATAAGCAGTATCACAAATATAATAGTCAAGTTAGATGATGATACAGTTGATATATCATATAGTGTAGGTGATGCTACACGGAAAGGATAAGTAATGAAAATAGTAACAGGAAAAACCGGAGTAAATCATGTAACGGCAGATGATGACCGAGCGTTGAATCTTGGAATCATTGGAAAAGATAACTATGTGCTGCCAGTTGGAGATATGTTCAAGTTGACTATGGTCGATGTCAATACTGCAAGAGTATCCTGTGGGGATCTGGTTATGAAAGGGTGTCATGCTCGGATCCCTGCAGGAGATTATGACGATCTTATGATTGACAGCGGCAGTCAAGGATACAACCGGAAAGATCTTATTGTAGCAAAGTACAAAAAAGACACTGGCATTGAAAATGTAACACTTGAAGTAATTAAAGGTACACCATCTGCAGGGACAGCAGCAACACCAGAATATCCGACAGGAAGTATATATTGGGGAGCAACAGAAGATACCTTCCCACTGTATGAGATTAATATCAATGGTATTAATATAGGAACAGTAAAACCTCTTTTTGAGATATTATATTCAAGGCTGTCATCGGTTTACACAAAGGCAGAGACGGATGATCATATAAAAAATGCTGTTGATAAGGAGACACAGGCAAGAACATCTGCTATTGATGGAGTAAAAAGTGACATATTATCATTGTCAAAAAAAGATACTGAACTTTCACAAGGTATAGATGATAATAAAAATAAACTGGATGCTGTAAACGCAGATATAGAATCCGTAAAGGCTTCTATAAAGAACTTATCTGACAAACATACTGAAGACATTAATAATGTTAAGGAAAGCATCAACACAGTGTCTGCAGATGTATTAAAGTTACAGAATGTTGATAACAAATACAGTGCAGAGTTCACAAATATAGCAGGTGTAATGTCATTGCCGTTACTGCCGGATGAAACAAAAGTGTCAACAATAGCGGATGTAAGAAAGTTACTTGATCCGCTTGTAGCATCTCTGCATGACGGATTTATTAATCTTGCAAAAATCAAGATAGAATCTGGTGGAAGTATTATAAACCCCGGTGGCGGAATGATCGGATCATAGAAAGGAGAATGAAAACATGAAACAGTTTATATGTACAATGATCGGAGCGGTTGGCTCCGGAATAGCAGCATTGTTTGGAGGATGGGACACCGGACTGGTGTCTCTTTTGATTTTCATGGGGCTTGATTATGTATCAGGTCTTGTGGTCGCAGGAGTGTTTCACAAGAGCAGAAAAACGGACACCGGCAGCCTTGAAAGCAAGACGTGCTGGAAAGGGTTATGCCGTAAATGCATGACGCTTGTATTTGTTCTTGTGTCGTACAGGCTTGATTTGATTATCGGAACAAACTATATCAGAGATGCGGTGATCATTGCATTCATTGCGAACGAACTGATATCACTTGTCGAGAACGCTGGTCTTATGGGTGTACCACTCCCGGCGGTTATTACTAAGGCTATTGATATATTGCAGAAAAAATCAGAAAGTGAGGAATAGAATATGAGTATTGTTGACAAGATTATAAGCACAGCGAAGAGCCAGATTGGAACATGTGAGCCGGATGGTGATGATAAGTACATTAAAATATATAACGAAGCGACAGGTTCAACATTCGGAATGGATGTTGCGTGGTGCGCTATATTTGTTACATGGGTTATGATCGTATGCGGAATCGCAAAAGATGTTGTCTCAAGATTTGCATCATGTACTGCCGGAATGAAATGGTTCATCAAGCAGGGAAAATGGAAGAATGCAAAGGCTTATGGTGGCACATACACACCAGTTCCCGGAATTCCGGTATTTTTTCAAAAGCTCACAAGCTGACGGATCCGTCACATGTCGGAATAGTTACAAAGGTATGTCCTCCTTATATATATACAGTTGAGGGAAATACATCGGATGCTGTGCATGAGCGTATATATCGGATTGATGATAAGTACATTATAGGATATGGTGTGCCGTCATATGTCGACAATGTTAAAGCAGATATAAAAGATAATGATACCGGATACCAGACTGTAGAAGTAAAGAAAGGCGACACGCTCTGGGATATTGCAGAGAAGTACCTCGGATCAGGATCACGATATAGAGAGATCATGAGTTTAAACTCACTTACAAGTGCAACGATTCATCCAGGCTTGGTACTTAGTATCCCGGGCACAAATGCGAAAGCAAACGAAGCATCAAAGAAGACAAAGGCATACACGGTCAAAAAAGGTGACACACTTTGGGATATTGCTGCAAAGTATCTCGGATCCGGATCACGGTACAGGGAGATCATGAGCCTGTCGAAGATCACAAGCACCACGATTCATGTTGGGCAGATATTGACATTACCAGCTGTTTGATTTTAGGGGCAATTTAGGGGCAAAAATATTTCATTTACTTTCATATTTGATACAATAAGAAGTGCTAGAAAATGGCTTAAAACCTAGATTTTTCAATTATTTTCATAGTTGGGAAAAATTAAGAAAGTGCCGGTCGCCGGCATTATTCAAAAAGCTTGAAACTGAAAGGTTTTAGGCTTTTTTTCGTTTGTCTAAAAATGGATAAAAATTCTAGATGGACACAGTGGAAGAATCCAACGATCACATTTACATTGGAGGAAGAAAGATTGCAAAGAAGGTTACAGGCACTGTAAAACTGGGCAATAAAAAATATAAGGTTGTAAAGGGTGTTGTAAAAGCAACTATCAAAAAATAAAAGTATTTCATAAGGGTAAATCGAAATAAACTATCTTTCTGTGGAATGGCATGATAAAATAGAAACAGTATTTTTTAGGGAGGTTATGCTATGAAGCAGACAAGAAGTAAACAATTATGGCTGATGCTTGCTGCAGCAATGTGTATTTGCATACTGGCACTGATGGGTGCGGGCTCTTTATCAAAAGCTGATAATGCAGGACAGATGTATACATATAGTGCAGCAGCATCATTTGTATGTGATGCAAATGGTACGATCACCGCATACAAAGGAAACAAGAATGCGGAACAGATCATTGTACCGGCAACGATCAACGGCAGGACAGTAACAGGAATTAGCAATAATGTATTTAAGGGATGTGAGAAGGTTTCCCTGATCGCAGTTCCGGATACGATTGTAACGATCGGTGACCGGGCATTTGAGAATTGCCAGAGCCTTAGTACACTGTACAGCTACAAGAAAGCAGATGCAAATGATACAGCTACGGCAACGGATGCGGCAGGAACTGCAACGGCACAGGGTGTTGTTGTTCCATATGCTGAGATGGGAGTTATCGCTATTCCTTCCAATCTGAAAAAGCTTGGTACAGGGGCATTTGCCGGCTGCCGGTCAATCGGCAGATTTGCAGCAGCAGATACAAACGCTTATTTTAAGACATATACATGGAATACAAATAATCCAAACCAGGCACAGATCCAGAATAAGAATCAAGGTGAACTGCTTCTCAGTAAGGATGGAAAGCAGGCGTATCGTTTTGCTCCGGCATTTCATTATACAGGAAAGGGATTGTATAAGATCCCTGTTCCGGTAACGACGATCGCACCATATGCATTTGAAACCGCTGCTTTAAATGGAGGTTTTCAGATACCGACAACAATAAAGGTGATTAGTGATTATGCATTTTATCAGTGCGGCAATCTGAACCAGATCGAGTTTGCAAAAACATCTAATACAGCGATTATTGGAGCATATGCATTTGCAAGAAATTCCAATCTGCAGATCACACTTCCTGCAAGTGTAACATCGATTGGAAAATATTCCTTTGCATATTGTGTCAATATTAAGATCGATATTTCAAAGACAAAGATCCGTATAATTCCGGATTATGCATTTTATGAATGTGATAATCTTCATGAACTGATAACACCAAAGACCCTGGAGAAGGTAGGAGCATATGTATTTTATGGCTGCAACAATCTGAATGAAGTAAAGTTCCTTGGCAAGACATTAAAGGAAATTGGTACAGGAGCATTTAAGACCTGTGATAATCTTCATGTGATCGATGTCCCGGAGGGTGTAACAAAGATTGCGAATGGCACATTTGATGGATGCCATAATCTGAATACGATAAAACTTCCGGACAGTCTTAAGAATATCGGAGATAATGCATTTAAGAATTGCAATAATATCCAAGAGATGGTGATTCCAAAGAATGTATCCCATATTTCAAACAACAGTTTTGCAGGAGCAAAGCAGGATGGTATTGATACTTCAAAGAATCAGTATTCCCAGAAATTTATCAAGGCAGAAAAACCTGCGGCAGTTGGAACAAAGTTCACAGTTGGAAAATTGCGTTATAAGATTACAAAGTCAGATGTGAAAAAAGGAACGGTTACATTATATGGAGCCAAGAAGTCTGTAACGAAAGCAACAATTCCTGCAACTGTTATGTATCAGGGCTACAAATTCAAGGTTACTTCTGTTGGCGGAAGTGCATTCAAGAATTGCAAGAAGCTGAAAACCGTAAAGCTTGGTAAAAATGTAAAATCAATTGGCAAGAGTGCATTTTACGGATGCAAGAAGCTTGCCAAGGTTACATTGGATGCGAAGCTACAAAAATTGGTGATAAAGCATTTGCCAAGTGTACAGCGATCAAGAAACTCACGATTCCAAAGCAGGTAAGCAAGATTGGAAGCAAGGCATTTTATGGTGATAAGAAGCTGAAAACAATCACGGTCAAGAGCAGTAAATTAAAGAAAACGACCATCGGAAAATCAGCATTTACAAAGATAAATAAAAAAGCAACGATCAGCGTGCCAAAGAAAAAGGTAAAGGCATATAAATCAGCTTTCAAAAAAGCCGGAGCTGCAAAGAGCGTTAAGGTTAAGAAAATAAAATAAAAATAGAAGTCTTCCGGAATGTTCGGAATATGGCAGATGCTATATAAGACATGAGATAAACAAAAGCCCCGCAGCAGGTATTGCTACGGGGCGAAGGAAGGGAATCTATGAAAAATGAAAGTAAGCAATAATTATAAAGTGTGTATCTGATATTCAGGTATGCACTTTTTAGATCTGAGGACATTCAGTCGGAAACGCTTGCTCTGACCGCATTTCCGGTGATGTCCTCTTGGTTTTGTTTTCCTTTGATGGTATTTATATTACTGGATAAATGTGTTTATTCTATGTTCAGGATGTCAATGAATTGTGAAAAGAAAACATAAAAAATGCATGTTTTAATGATGCTAACGTGTAGTATAAAGTGATTTACAGGTCGCGTTCATTCGTGGTATGATAAAGAAGCCTGCAGGGAGCAGGAGAAATAAAAGGTTATGGAAAACGCAGGAGGAAAAGAAAATGGTAGTAGTAAATACAGAGAATATACCAGGAAGAGAGTATCAGGTACTCTCATTAGTAACAGGCTGTTGTGTTATGTGTAAGAATATCGGAAAAGATATCGGAGCATCCTTCCGTAATATGGTAGGAGGAGAAATGCAGGCATATACACAGATGATGGCAGAAGCAAAGGATAAAGCAATTTCATATATGATCAACCAGGCTATGAGCATGGGCGCAGATGCAATCGTAAATGTCAGATTTGCTTCAACAACAATTGTTGCCGGTGGTGCGGAGATCCTTGTTTCCGGAACGGCAGTGAAGTTTACAGCATAACAGATTGATTCACATACAGTGGTAGAAATGGAGGAGTATATGAAGAAGCCAAAACATGAGCTGATGACATTTGTTGCCGGGATCGTGATGCTGGTGGCAGGGTTATTTATCTTATCACAGAAAGTAATCGTATCGTCCAGTTTCTTTTCTTCATTTGGAGGGATGTCCATCTGGGGAGCAAGAATCAGTTCAGGAATGGTAGTGATTCCATTGATCATAGGAATTGTCTGGATGTTTATGACAGATTCCTTTGCATCAAAGGTTTTTTCGGCACTTGCAGGACTGTTGATCGTCATCATGGTCATTCTGACAACGAATATACATTTGACGACCATGACTTTATTTGACTGGCTGGTTATTCTGGTGTTGATCTTTGGTGGACTTGGATTTATCGGAAGGATTCTTTTGGCAGACAGAAAAAATGAAGAGGTCGATCCGAGAGAAGAAATGTACAGAGAAATGTATGGGGAACAGACTGATAAAAAGTCAAAGAGAAGAAAAAAATAATCCTTTGGTGTATTTCGTTTGAAATGGGAGAACTTAAAGGGAAAGACTATTACAGATATTATATATATTAAGAAAGAGATGAGTGATATGCCTTATTTTTATTTTGACCCAACGTATATATTAGTTCTGATCGGAGTTGTTCTGTCACTGATCGCATCTGCTCAGGTGAAATCAGCATATAAGAAGTATGAGAAGGTATCGACCAGATCAGGATTTACTGCAGAACAGGTAGCAGCGATGATTCTCAGAAATGCCGGAATCACAGATGTAACGATCCGCCCGATTGCCGGAGAATTAACGGATAACTATAATCCAAAGGATCATACCTTGAATCTGTCACAGAATGTATATGGTTCCAGATCGATAGCGGCAATTGGTGTAGCAGCACATGAGTGTGGTCATGCGATCCAGCATGCGGAAGGATATGCGCCGCTTGGTTTTCGTTCAGCGATCGTGCCGGTTGTAAGCATTGGTTCTACATTATCATGGCCGTTGATCCTGATCGGTTTACTGATCCCAAGACTGGATGTATGTATCACACTGGGAATTCTGTTATTTTCATTGGTCGTTGTATTCCAGTTTGTAACCCTGCCGGTTGAGTTTAATGCATCAGGCAGAGCAATTGCTATTTTAAGAAATGGCGGATTTATGACAGAAGAAGAACTTGGTGGGGCCAAGAGAGTGTTAACTGCTGCAGCTCTTACTTATGTAGCCGCAATGGTAACTGCAATCCTTCAGCTTGTTCGTTTGCTGTTACTTACAAACAGAAGAAGATGATTAAAAAGTAAATATCTGATATTTCGGAGTGCACATTTATGGGCATGCCGGGATATGATATGAATGTAACCGGAAGCTGAAAAAATGTGGTATTGAATGATACCGGTTTTCAGCTTTCCGGTTATTTTTTTGTTTTATGACAGGATGAATATGGAGAAATGGATGCACATATATGAGAATAATTTTCGGGTTGCAGAAGCGTATAGTACAAAATATACAAATAATTTGTTAAAATTGGTAAAAATAGCTAAAAATATGTTGCAAAATTGTGAATAGTATTTATAAAGCTAATGTGCTACAATATATATGGTGTGATAAATTTGGATAGTTTCTCACAAAAATAATACGGATTTGTGCAATAATTTAGAAGATTACACAAAAATATGCCCAAGGTATCACAACCGGAAACATAATGACATTGCCAGTTATCCCAAGGGGTTGGATAACTGGCAATTTATAGTATATCAAAGTATATATAGGAATTGGCAGAATGCGGTTCCAGACAGCGATGAATGGAGGACAGAATGAGAAAACGAAGTATGAGAGGATATGTAGCAGCATTGACACTTGCGGCAGGTCTTTGTATGACACAGGGCTTAGCTGTACAGGCGGCGACAGATGGACAGGGAGACAGCGGGACAGATTCCGGTTATACAGCAGCTGATCCGTCAAAAGGAGTTACATATATAAAGAATGACTCTGGCAGTACGATAGGAATGAATCTGAATGGTAATTCAGTTGTCATATGTACATCGAAAAATGCAACGGAGCAGATTCCTTATATAAATATATATGAGGATAAGAATCAGAATGGAATCGTTGATCAGGGTGAAACGGCATTTAAGTTAGATGGAAGTGCAGATATCATTTATTCAAGCAGTATGCCGATATATGGACTTTATCAGCAGACATATGATCAGCCGGTTTCAATCACAATAGATGGTGCAAAGCTTGGCTATGTATACGGACTGAGCAATGGAGCATTGAACACAGACAGCAGCAAGACAGCATTAACACTGCGTATAAAAAACGGTGCAACGATCGGAACTGTAACAGGAGCTGAGAATGCAGCCGTAGAAGGTTCTGTGGCAGTAGAAGCAGGTGATGGATGCAGCCTGTCTGCATTATATGCGGTTAAGACCGCTGGTGTTTCAGGAGATGTATCACTGAATTTAAATGGCGGTACTTACAATGGAATCGGTGTGGTTACATCAGGAGCGGAGGTCAAGAAGAATCTGAATGTCACAATGCGTAATATTACGCTGCGTGAAAGTGCAAAAGGTGCAGCAGTGGACTCCGGCTGTAAGATTGTGGGGAATGTGACCTTTGATGCGGATGGAGTTAATGCACTCGGAGGCGATTCCTTTACTGTACTAAAGGCGGCAAATTGTACCGGAAAGCTGGATGTATCATTGAAGAATTATACAGGCTCCGGATGGACATTTTACGGCATCGAAAGCGGCAGCTATGTAGAAGGTGATACGGATATCAAGATCCTTGGCGGCAGTGGAACATTTGGAAGTGTATATGGTATAAATGGTTCCTCCGGTCTGAAGGGACAGGTAAAGGTTCTGATCGAGAACTGTACGGTATCAGGAGCTGTCTACGGAGCCAGCGGCTGTTCCTTTCTAAGAAATGAAGGGGTACAGGGCGACAGCTATGATGCAGATATCACGATCCGAAAGAACTCAGCCGGGGGCATCATATATGGACTGTATGATGTCGTTGAGACTCATTCTGTGAAGCTCACGATGGAAGATCTTACAGGGAATGGCATAAATGTATATGGATATTATACAGGTTCTGCAAATATAAATGGACAGGCTGACATCAGTATCAGCCGATGCCAGGGAAGTAATATCTGGGGTTATTATGGTTCGAACAGCGAAACCCGAAAAGGATATGGAAAAAAGACGATCTCGATCACAGGTTGTACAGCAGGAAATAGCATATATGGAGTTATGAATGGTTATTTGGGAGATGATTGTGAGATACGGACATCCGGAAATATCTGTTATGACTATTACGGAATTTATAATGCATATGTGGATAAAAATGTAAAGATTACATCTGCCCATGAGAATGATGCAACGATCCTGGATAAGGATAAAGAGCCGGTGATCAATACGAATACATCGGCGGGCAATGGCTCTTATTATATTGTATATTCACCAACAATAAAAGGCGATCTCACAGCAGATGTAAATAGCATACGGTCACGGTATTTCTATGCAATCAATAATGTTACTCTTTATGGAAATGCAGATTATAAGATCAGAAACAGTGAGATCACATCAACTTCATCAGAAAAGATTCTTTTTGCAAACAATAATAGCAGTATTTCGGATTCGGCTGAGAGAACGACAGATGTATGGATTGAGAATACAGATTTCAGCAAGCTGAGCGCGGTAACCTTTTCCAATTCATTACCTCAAAAGGCAACACTCAATATGACGATAACAGATGACTGTAAGTTACCATCGAAGTATTATGTGATTCCGGCATCTTCGCAGACAGAGAATGCGTCAGCAGTTGTTAAGGTAAAAAATGATATTTATTATGGTGGCAAGGTTATTCTTACAGAAAATGTAACGGCGGATAATGTGTATTTCGGATCGTATGGTAATTATAGCTACGGCTATGCAGCTGTTCTGATTCCGGAAAAGATCACAGTGACTACAAAAGAAAATGTATATATTCCATACACTGCGCAGGTAGTGAATAAGGGAACGATAAAAGCAGCAGCTATAAAGCAGATCGGTTCATCTGCTGCAGCGATCTATCTGAATAATGGACAGATTGAGACAGAGTCAAATGAAGCAGGCATAAAATATCCGGTTGTTATGAAGGTAGATCAGAATCAGGGTAGTATGTCGCTTGGAAGCGGTGAACAGACATCCTTGGATCCGGATACGCGGTATTGTAAATCAGGAGATGTTGTAACCGTATATATCAGTACAAATAAGGGCTATCGATTCCTTTCAGCAACGGTAAAGAAGCAGTCAGATACCCAGGCATCAGAGCTTGCAAAGGAAGGAAATACCTATAGCTTTGAAATGCCGGATGAGCAGGTTGTAGTTACAGCAGCATTTGAAGGAATTCCGATTGATATCAAGAAAACATCTGTTGATCCAAGTGCTGTATTGAATCAGACCTATACAGAGAAACAGCCATTATATGATCTGAACAGACTGATCATTATGAATGATGCAAAAACAGGCACAATTTCATATAAAGAGGATGCTACATACAGTCTTCCGGAAGGTTTAACACTTACAGAGGGCAGGATCATTGGTACTCCGACTGTTTTATATGAAGATGGAAAACGCGTGGATATCCATGTAACAGGTAGAAATGGGACGGAAGCTGTTCTGAGATTAAATGTGATCGTGTCCAAGGTACAGAAAATTCAGGAAAGCACGATCGAACGGTTGACGGTCGATGAAGAAAACAAGACGATCAGCCTGAACGGAACATCTGCAGTCTTTCAGCAGACAGGTACATCTGATAATGGGGTGATCCTCACTGGTATCTATGCAGATGATGATCGGGATGGTAAGGCTGATGGCAGACAGGCTATGTATAGCGGAGATCTGTCAGGATATACGATCTATGGTATTTCCGGTATTGATTATGATCGCCCGATCAGGATCACAGTGCTTAGTGGTTCGGTTGGAAGTATATTTGGAGTTAAGAGTGCAACTATGTCCTATGCCGATTCAGATTCACTTGTTATAGATATTCAGGGTGGAGCTGTTAGCACTGTATACGGACTGGATTCCAGTGCGCATGTGCAGTATATGAGGATGAAGCGGGGAAAAGAAGCGGCTGTTGGCAAGATGGCTATTAAGAATCCATCCGGTTATGGTTTCTATGAAGGGTATCTGATCGATCAGGCAGGTGCGATCACAGTCGAGGATTATATAGTAAATGAGAAGCTGACAGGAGATTCTTTGCAGGTAACGCAGTATAAGGATTTTACTGCGAATGCTCCGGTAGAGATCACCGGTGCGATCACACTTCCGGGAGGGACAGAGACAACATTTAATAAGGGTGTAACTGCCGGAACCTCAAAACGAATGGACCTATGATAAGGTCTGGTTCCATGGTACATGTAACATTGATACTTTTTCACCGGGATATGCATATGTATATATAGAAAAGGATGCGGTGCTCAAGGCAGAAGATATCAAGATCAAGAATACATCTGCTCAGATCTTCCATAAAGGAGCTGTGTCTGCAAAGACATTTGCCTGTACCGGAAAATGGATGGTGGATGGAGCGTTTGCAGAGGATACCGATATCAGTGACTGGTCGAAGCTGTATTTTGTCGTGACTGTGACATCAAATTTACAGGATATCACATCTTATTCTTCTGCAGAAGATTATGCATACGAATACAGAGAGGATGAGAAGAAATCCTATTATTACCTTCCGGGAAATAAAACACAGAATATAAAGTACAAAAATATTACAGGATATACAGGGGCAATATCTGTAAATGGGGGAGAACCGGTAGAAGGAGATGCGGACTGCGTTTGTAAGCTGGCATTTCCACAAGCGGCATCTGAACTATATATTGATTATATTCCGAAGCAGATCACATGCTCCAAACAGTATGCAGATCCAATGGTAGTAAAAGGAACCCAATATACAACTGCTGATCCGGCGTACGATCTTAGTCAGATCCAGATCCAGAATGATACAACCATGCAGTATGGGGGCTCTGTTAAGTATCAGCTTAAGTCTGGCTCCGCACTTCCTGCAGGTCTGAAGCTGGAAGGAACAAAGGTAGTCGGTACACTTGCGGATGATGCAGAAACAACAGAGGCAGTATTCCGTATTACAGGAAGAAATGGATCTGCGACAGAATGTAAGATTACATTTACTGTTCAGGAGGAAGGATATAAGATTACAGATCTGACGAAGGAGCTGAATGTACAGCAGTATACGGATATTGATCTGAAGGGACATTCCGTTGTCATTCTTCCGGATCCATCAGACAGCAAAAAGGTATCCATCTATCCGGATGATGACCATGATGGAATTGCAGATAATGGAAAGGCATTAAAGATTGCAGGGGCAACATCCTACGATCTGAGTACACGAGCCATAATTGGATATGCAGATACAACTGCACCATATGAGGGTGATATCTCTATCTATATGTATGGTGGAACGATTGGCAGTCTGTACGGCGCAAGAGGTAAAGCAAATATTACAGGTTCCCAGGCGCAGGTAGATGGTACCGTAAGCTTATATATCAAGGGCGGTAAGATCTCAAGCAATACATACATAGCAAATCTGGCAGTTGTAAAGAAGGCAGAGCTTTATGCGACAGCAGGTACTATGTATCAGTATGTATATGGTCTTGGTGTGGCAACGGCGGATGAACTGGTATTCCAGTTTACAGATCAGCACAGATGGCACAGACGGCATATAGAGAAAATTACAAGATGTATGTTACAAGCTCGGCAGTCGTAAATAAGTCAGTAAATGTAAGAATTGGGGCATCCGGAAGCAGATATGCATTTGCAAATTATAATGGACAGCAGATTACCGGTTCAAGCTCCGTATTTGGCTTATGTGACAGTACCATTCATGGATCTGTAAAGTATGACATCATTGGTAACTGGGAAGTAGGCGGTAGTGGTAAGAATTACCTGTCTTATAATTCTACAATAGATGGAGATATGGATGTCTTACTTGATACGAATTCATTTGGTGTCAGCGGTGCATTGGAGAATACAACTGTATGTACGCTGGCATATGGCGGAACTGTTGGAGACATCAATATTACTGACAAAACGGGTCGCAATAATTATACGGTAGCGGCAAATGGTATAGTAGATAATATCCGGGCAAAACGTACAGTTTCCGGAAATGTCAGAGGTATTGTTACCTATATCTACCAGAATAACAACAACTGGACATTAAATGGCGGTCTGTATGCGGAAGACTATCTGGATCTGTATCTTGGTGGAGCGTACACGATCGATAAGGATGTAGAAACCAGAGATATTCATACGCTGAAGGATTCCAACATCACGATCGCAGATGGTGTGAAGGTTGTATATACAGGAGATGCGGATCTGAATGGCACGTTGACCAACAAAGGCAGTCTGACGTGTAAGGGTGACAGATATTCAAAGTCAACTGTATCCGGCACCATTACAAATAGTGGCGAGATCAGTTATACGACTGTAAGCACACTGACGATCCATGCAGGTGCTTCTGTTATCAATCAGGAAACAGGACGATTCAAATTTGGTAAGCTGACAAATAACGGAACAATCATCAATGACGGTGATCTGGAGCAGATGGTATCTTCAACATCAGTCGGAGATATCCTTACCTCTAAGGAACCATCCATGATGAAGACTTTAAGTTACTATAGTACAATCTATTACAAAGCAGAGCTTGTTTATCCGGAATTCTGCTTTGAGGAAGGCGATACAGCTCCTGTACAGCTTGCAGCCTCCACGACGGGTGATATGAAGACCTCCGGTATAGAAGGTGATGATGCTGTATATATCCGTGGTAACGGTTCTGTAAAAGTAACAGTAACCGGTATTCCGATAGAAAATACAACAGTTGATTCCATCGTTTATGGTTCTTCTGAATCAGTGATGAATAAGAGTGATGAAACAACATGGACAGCCGCTATGCCATATGAACCTACAGTATTTACGGTTAATATGAAGAATGATACAGCAACTATGATCACTCTGGATAAAGACGAAGATACAGTAGATACAGCAGTTGTAGGGGTGACAACAACTGAGGATAAGCCATTATATGATCTGACTGCATTAAAGATTGCAAACGATATTGACAGTGCTGCAGCAAGAGTTGGTTATTCCCTTGCCAAGGGTTCGGTGCTTCCGGCTGGTCTGGAGCTGAAGAATGGCAGAATCTATGGAACACCGACAAAGGCAGCTGCGGAAGCACAGACGGTAACGATCAAGATCTGCGGTAAGAATCAGACCGTTGCAAGCTTTAAGCTGACATTTACAAAGGTTGCAAAGGGCACACCTGTTATGGAGACACCGGATCCGTGTACCGGTTTGGCAGGAAAGACATTAGAGAGCGTAACACTTCCAACATCCGGAAAGGGTACTTATAAATGGGCAGCTCCGGAGACAGTGATCGAAAAAGCAGGAACAAAAGAATATGATGCATATTTCATTCCTGCGAATACATCAGATTATGACTGGAGTAAAGCAGACCTTGCAGAAGGTGCATATGAGGAGCTTGCAGATGGAACGATCCAGATCAAGGTAAAGATATCTGTAGCAGCAGAAAAACAGGCTCCGGACTTTGCGGTTCCAACCGGTCTGACCGGTATTTATGGACAGACGCTTGCAGACGTAGAGATTCCTGAAACAGAGGGTGGAAGCTTTGTATGGACAGCTCCGGCAACGAAGCTTGAAAAAGCAGGAAGCTATACATTTGAAGCAAGCTATATTCCAAAGAATACAGAAGTATATGATCAGGTAGATGCGGTAGAGCTTACAGTAACAGTAGAACCTGTAAAAGCAGAATTTACACAGAAGATCGCACCGATCACAGTAAAGAAGGACACTGTGTTAAAGGATGTGGAGCTTCCGGATGCAGAAGGAGGATACTACTACTGGTATACAGCAAACCAGACCATTCTGTCAGAGAACAGCACCGTACAGGTATGCTTCAAGCCGGATGACAGTACAAATTATGACTGGACCGGTAATAAGGGCTGGAATCAGGCACATAGAGGAATTATATTCAGTGTGGAGATCGTGATCAGCGAGGAGCATTCACATTCCTATACATGGAAGTCAGACGACAGCCAGCATTGGAAGGAATGCAGCTGTGGTGAAATCCTTGAGCGGGCAGAGCATGTATTTGGTAAGGGAGAAGTAACAAAGGCACCGACTACATCAGCTACAGGTATTATGACCTATGAATGTACAGTATGTGGTTACAAGAAGCAGGAGATTCTGCCAAAGAAAGAGGAAACGACCGATCCGGGTTCCGATAAGCCAAATCCAACACCGGTAAAGCCGAATCCGACACCAAATAAGCCTACGACAAAGGTTGACATCAGTAAAGCCTCTGTTACAGGTATACAGGCCTCTGTTATTTATACAGGAAAGAAATTGAAGCAGACGCCTGTTGTGACAGTCAAGGGAAAGACGCTGTCAGCGAAATCAGATTATACTGTGAAATATAAGAATAATAAGAATATTGGTAAGGCGACGATTACGATTATCGGTAAGGGAAAGTATACAGGTACAATAACAAAGACTTTCCGGATCAAGGTTGCTAAGAATAATACCTATACGGTAAAGGGCATCCGGTATAAGATCACAAAAGCATCGACAAATGGTAAGGGAACTGTAACTGTAATTGGTACAACAAAGAAGAAGTCAGATAAGAAGTTTACTAAGCTTTCAATTAAGAATACGGTCAAGATCGGTGGAGTTACATTTAATGTTACAGCCATCAGTAAGAAGGCATTTAAGGGATATAAGTACTTGAAGAGTGCCACGATTGGTGATAAAGTAAAGACCGTAGGTGCTCAGGCATTTTATGGATGCAAAGTACTTACAACTGTGACGATTGGCAAGAGTGTGAAGACAATCGGCAAGAGCAGCTTTGAAAAATGTACAAAGCTAAAGAAGATTACATTTACAACAAAGAAGCTCACAAAGGTTGGCAAGAAGGCCTTTAAAGGCATCAGCAAAAAAGCAGTTGTAACGATACCGAAAAAGCAGGCGAATAGTTATAAAAGCCTTCTGAAAAAGAGCAATATCCCAGCAAAGGTATCTTATAAGAAAGCAAAATAGAATATGTTGTACCGGATATGGACAGCATATGACAAGTTCATAACATAAGGTGAAAGGCCACCGGAATATCAGATGTTATTTCATAGAGCGTTTGTGATACAGGACTGTATGAATTGCAGAAGATATCGGTGGCTTTTGCTTTTGCGGCAAAACTGACAGGCGGTATGATTCGGTTCATGAACTATTATGTAGGATGGCTTTAAAGATCAGTCGTAGAATAAAATTTATAAATTTGAGGAATACTGGAAGAAACAGGAAGGTGGCAAAATGAGTATTTTTGATATTGTAGGTCCGGTCATGGTAGGTCCGTCCAGTTCGCATACGGCAGGAGCTGTAAGGATTGGATATATTTGTTATAAATTAATAGATGAACCGATCCGGAAGGTGGAGATCGGACTGTATGGTTCATTTCTTGCAACAGGAAAAGGGCATGGTACAGATAAAGCACTGGTTGCCGGGCTTCTCGGTATGGAGCCGGATGATATCCGCGTACCTGAGAGCTTTGAACTGGCAGAACAGGCAGGCATGGAGGTTATCTTTTATGCAGCGAAGCTTGCACATGCAAATCCAAATACAGCCGTGCTTCATATGACAGGAGAAAGCGGCAGAGAGCTTGATATTGAAGCGGAATCAGTCGGCGGAGGGCGAATCCGCATTTGTAAGATCGATGGTCTGGATGCAAATTTCAGTGGCGATTACCCGACTCTGATCGTGCATAATCTGGATCAGCCGGGACATGTGACAGAGGTGACATCGATGCTTGGACATAAGTCCATAAATATTGCAACGATGCAGTTGTATCGGGCATGTCCGGGAGGTCATGCAGTCATGGTTCTGGAATGTGATCAGGAGGTTCCAAAGGAATCCCTGAAATGGCTGGAGCATCTGGAAGGAATCTTGAAGGTAACCTATCTGAGTCTGAAAGATGATTGATCGTGGAATCTAGGTAATAAAGGATGCAGTGGCACAGGAAAGAAATTAAAAAGGAGAATGATAATGGCATTTTCATCTTTGGCAGAAATCGATGCTTATATGAAAACAAATAAATGTGAGTTCTGGGAGGCTGTGATCCGGGAGGAGGCAAGGGACTCGCAGCAGCCGGAAATGGATATCGTAAACCGGATGACCCAGATGTATCGTTCGATGAAGGAAGCAGATGAAGCGTATGATGACAGTTTGACTTCCCGTAGCGGCCTGTCCGGGAAAAATGGTAAAAAAATGGCTGATTATGCGGCAACACACAAATGTATGTGTGGTAAATTTGGCGGAGCAGTCATGGCAAGGGCAATCAAGATGGCGGAGAGCAACGCCTGCATGAAGCGGATCGTGGCAGCACCGACGGCAGGCTCCTGTGGTGTTGTGCCTGCGATATTGATCACATATGAAAGAATGACGAACACCTCGGAAAATGATATGGTAAAGGCTCTGTTTGTGGCAGCAGGCATCGGGGATGTGATCGCAAGACGGGCAAGCATATCAGGGGCAAGAGGCGGATGTCAGGCAGAGATCGGGGCATCTTCCGCTATGGCAGCAGGTGCACTTGCATGGTTAAAGAGCGGCAGCAGCCATCTCATTACTCAGGCAGCAGCGATGGCATTAAAGAGCCTGCTTGGACTGGTGTGTGATCCGGTTGCAGGATTGGTGGAGGTGCCATGTGTGAAGCGAAATGCGTCCGGTGCCATGAATGCGCTGTGCGCTGTTGATATGGCATTGGCAGGGATTGAAAGTGCTATTCCTGCAGACGAGGTAATCGATGCGATGCGGGAAATCGGCGACCTGATGCATAAGGATCTCCGGGAGACCGGAAAAGGCGGACTCGCAGCCACCGCCACCGGAATCGCGGTGGCTGAACGTCTGTGAAATCCTGTGGAATAAAGTTGACAGCCGGTGTGAAATTATAGTATATATAATCCAATTCTATAGTATAAGAATAAGGAGATAACATGGGAAAAGTATTTTTTACGAGGCACGGCCAGACCATCTGGAACGTGGAGAATAAGATCTGCGGTGCAACGGATATTGAGCTGACAGAGCTGGGACACCGGCAGGCAGAAGAACTTGGAAGAAAACTGGCAGAAGAACAGCCGGGGATCGATGAGATATTATATTCCCCACTTGTTCGTGCGGCCGAGACTGCCAGACATATATCGGAAATGACAGGGATTCCGATGCGGATGGAGCCGAGATTGAAGGAGCAAAACTTTGGACGGTTTGAATCAACACCCAGAAATGGAGCAGAATTCATGGAAGCAAAATCCCATTTCCTGGATCATTATGATGGCGGAGAGACGATGATGCATCTGTGCCAGCGTGTCTATAATCTGTTGGATGATATAAAAGCGGAGTCTGAACATAAGACATATCTGCTTGTTGCACATAATGGAATTTCAAGGATCGTACAGTCGTATTTTTATGATATGACAAATGAAGAATTTGCACATTTCGGGATTAAGAACTGCGAGATCCGGGAATATAACTTCAGATAAAATGCCTCTTTGCAGAGCAGATAGAAACAAAAAACAGTAAAAGCACATGCTTAATGATAAAAATATATCAATAAGCATGTGCTTTTTACATGTTCTGTGCCGGGAATAGATGTATAATAGTACAATGTTAGTTAAAACTAACAAAAATTTGAAATTTGCAACAGAACCATTGACAATACAGTTGTTTTGTGCTATTAATCATATGAACACATATTCAAATGTTCAAAGCGATAAACGTTAATCATAAAAAGATATACCAGTGTGATAGAAAGTACTGGAGAATGGAGGAGACAAAATGGAAAATCAGAATTTTTTACAGATCAGTGGTCTGAAAAAGAGCTTCGGATCAGGGGAGAACCGGACAGAGGTATTAAGAGGACTGGATTTTACGGTAGCAAAGGGTGAGATCTGCGTCCTGCTTGGACCATCCGGTTCGGGTAAATCTACATTATTGAATATCATTGGTGGAATCGACAGTGCAGATAGCGGCTATATCATGATCAATGGGGAAAAAACAGTTGATATGGATGAGAAGACACTGACACAGTACAGAAGAAAGCATCTTGGCTATGTATTCCAGATGTATAATCTGATCCCGAATCTGAACGTAAAGGAAAATGTAGAGGTTGGTGCATATTTAAGTGATTCACCGCTCGATGTCGATGATATCTTAAAGACGCTTGGTTTATATGAGCACAGACATAAGCTTCCGAATCAGTTGTCCGGCGGACAGCAGCAGAGAACCTCGATCGGAAGAGCAATCGTCAAGAATCCGGATATCCTGCTCTGTGATGAGCCAACAGGTGCACTTGATTATAAGACATCAAAGGAGATCCTGAAGCTGATCGAGGATGTAAATCAGAAATATGGAAATACTGTTATCATGGTTACACATAATGATGCAATCAAGAATATGGCAGACCGTGTGATCAAGCTGCGTGATGGAATGATCCGTAAAAATGTTGTAAATGATGTGAAGATTTCTGCTATGGATCTTGACTGGTAACTGTGGGAAGACAGAGAAAAGGAGAACATATAATATGAAAAATCCATTATGGAAGCGGCTGCCAAAGGAGCTGGCCGCAGATTTGGGAAAATATTTGGTTATTTTCCTGTTTATGGTTTTTAGTATCGGCTTTGTTTCCGGATTTCTGGTAGCCGGAGAGAGCATGGTTGCTACATATGATGAGAGCTTTGAGAAGTATCATATCGAAAATGGAAATTTTGAATATAAGGAAGCGGCATCAAAGGAAGCCATTCAGGCGATCGAAGCAGAAGGCGTAAAGCTGTATGAAAATTATTTCTATGAACAGACGGTTGAAAAGGATGGAAAAGAAAGCACACTTCGTATCTTCAAAAACCGTACAGAGGTTGACAAGGTCTGTCTGATGAAGGGTGAGATGCCGGCAGATGCAGATGAGATCGCGATTGACCGTATGTATGCCGTGAACAATGAGATCAATGTAGGAGATACGATCTCCGTTGATGGAATCGACTACAAGGTATCCGGTTATGTGGCATTGTCAGACTACAGTGCATTATTTCAGAGTAATTCAGATATGATGTTTGATTCTGTACTGTTTGGTGTTGCAGTCGTAACAGATGAACGATTTAATTCCTTTGATCTGGATTTCATGCATATGTCATATGCATGGACATATGATGAGGAGCCGAAGGATAAGAAAGAGGAGAAAGAGGTCTCAGATGATCTGGCAAAGGTGATCAGCCAGTATGGAGAATTGGAGACATTTGTGCCGAGATATGCAAATCAGGCCATTAATTTTACCGGGGATGACATGGGCAGTGATACCGTTATGGTAGAGACAATGCTGTACATTCTGATTGTCATCATGGGATTTATATTTGCGATCACGATCAACAATACGATCGTAAAAGAGGCAGGAACGATCGGAACGCTGCGTGCTTCCGGTTATACAAGAGGAGAAATGCTGCGGCATTATATCTCGCTGCCTATCATTGTGACCTTAGTTGCAGCCCTGATCGGAAATATCCTTGGTTATACGGTATTTAAAGATGTTGCAGCCGATATGTATTATGGAAGCTACAGCCTGACAACCTATGTAACCAGATGGAATGCAGATGCATTTATCAAGACAACGGTCATTCCGATTCTGCTGATGCTTGTGATAACAGCCTGGATGATCAATTCCAAGCTGAAAATGTCACCGCTCAGATTTCTGCGGCGTGATCTGTCACGTTCAAGAAGAAAGAAAGCGATAAAACTTCCGCATTTCCGGTTCTTTACCAGATTCCGGCTCCGTGTCATCATACAGAATTTTTCAAGCTATGTTGTGCTGTTTGTCGGTGTTGTATTTGCCATTATCATGCTGTTATTTGGAATGATGATGTCACCGCTGCTGAAGCATTATCAGGATGATATCGTAGATAATATGATCGCAGATTATCAGTATGTTCTGAAGATGCCGGTAGAAACCGAGAATCCGGATGCTGAGAAATATCTGGTGAAATCCCTGCTATATAAGACAGATATTAGAGATGAGGAGATTATGGTCTACGGAATCAAGGCAGACAGCAAATATTACAAGGAACGGCTTAAGGATGGAGAAATCCTGATCTCTGATGGCCTGAGTGAGAAATATAAGCTGGAGGATGGAGATACGATCAAGTTAGAGGAGGAATATACTTCTGATTCTTATGAGATCAAGGTATCCGGAGTATGCACTTATCCGGCGGCACTGGCAGTATTTATGAACGAAGAGACCTATCGTGAGATGTTCGATGTAGAGGATGGATATTTCTCCGGATATTTCTCAGATGAGAAGCTGACGGACATTGATGAGAAGCTGATCGCCTCAATCATAACAGAGGATGACCTGACAAAGGTATCCAGACAGCTTGACCGTTCCATGGGGGAAATGTTCTATCTGTTTGAGGCGTTTGCATTGATCTTATTCATGCTGATGGTTTACCTTCTTACGAAGCTGATCATTGAGAAAAATACAGTATCTATCTCCATGGTAAAGATACTGGGCTATGAGAATAAGGAGATCAATAAGTTATATCTGTCAGGGACGACCTTAATGATGGCGGTCAGTGTCGTTCTTGGAATCGTCATTTCCCAGGTTGCGATCGTGGGAATCTATTATGCGATGATGCGGGAGGCATTGAGCGGATGGCTGACAATGTACATTGCTCCGTACATTTATCCTGCGATCTTTATCCTGTCGATGACAGCCTATGGAATCATCGCTGTTTTCCAGGTAAGAAGGATCAAACGGATCCCGATGGATGAGGCGCTGAAAAATGTTGAATAAGTCATTTGGTCATAATGTTCAAAATTGAATGATCTGAAACAAAAACGACCTAAAAACTTTCAATATTGAAAGTTTTTACAAATATAACAAATTTATAAAAAACAGGGAGATTTGCAGTTCACAAATCTCCCTTCTTATGTTATCATCGTAAAGATGGTGTGCTGGAGGTTTTGTCGAAAGAAAGCGTGCATTTCAATCGATAGGATCACAGTAAAACAGGTACAATAGAAGAAGGGAGATTATTATGAATCAGAAAAAAGAAGCGATTTATGATGCAAGGGAACTGGGTGTTCCGAAAATGTTGCTGTTAGGTTTGCAACACATGTTTGCCATGTTTGGTGCAACTATTTTAGTACCGATTCTGGTAAATACTTATTTTAATGGAGAGGCTTATCCATTCAGGTTACACTGATTTGTGCCGGAATAGGAACGTTATTCTTCCATTTATGTACAAAATTAAAGGTGCCTGCATTTTTGGGTTCCTCATTTGCTTTCTTAGGAGGCTTTAACACAGTCGCAAATCTTGATACCGGAATCTTCAAAGATATGTCTATGGGTGAGAAATTACCTTATGCATGTGGCGGTATCGTAGTAGCAGGTGCGTTGTATCTGGTTCTTGCGCTGGTTGTAAAACTGGTTGGCGTAAAACGTGTTATGCGTTTCCTTCCACCTGTTGTTACCGGTCCGATCATTATCTGTATCGGTCTGAGTCTTGCGCCATCAGCCGTAAATAATGCAAAAACAAACTGGATTCTTGCAATTATCGCATTTGCAGTTATCGTAATCTTTAATATCTGGGGCAAAGGAATGTTCAAGATCATTCCGATTCTTATGGGTGTTGTGATCTCATATGTAGTTGCATTTATTCTTTTCAAATGTGGTGTTCACAATCCGGACGGATCTGCGATCTTCACATTTAAGGCAGTAAAGGATGCCGGATGGGTGGATCTTCCTCCATTCCAGCTTTGTAAATTCAATATTACTTCCATCCTTGTAATGGCACCTATCGCTCTTGCAACTATGATGGAGCATATCGGAGATATCTCAGCAATCTCAGCTACAACAGGTAATAATTTCATCAAAGATCCGGGACTTCACAGAACTCTGATCGGTGATGGCCTTGCTACAGCGTTTGCTGCTGCATTCGGTGGTCCTGCAAATACAACATACGGTGAGAATACCGGTGTTCTTGAGCTTAGCCGTGTATACGATCCAAGAGTCGTACGTCTGGCTGCTGTATATGCGATCCTTCTCAGCTTTTCACCAAAGGTTGCTGAGTGTATCGGTTCACTTCCTGCATCGATCATTGGTGGTGTCAGCTTCATGCTGTACGGAATGATCTCAGCAATTGGTGTTCGTAATGTTGTTGAGAACAAGGTGGATTTCACAAAGTCGCGTAACCTGATCGTTGCTGCTGTTATCCTTGTCAGCGGACTTGGATTCGGTAATGGTATTACCTTCACAGTTGCAGGAACATCTATCACATTAACATCACTTGCTATCGCAGCTATCCTTGGAATTGCTTTAAACGCAATCCTTCCGGGCAAAGACTACGAATTCGACGAGTAAAATGAATAAAGCCTGAATTGGCTTGTAATACAAAACTGCCATATTAAGACACGCTGTGGTTTCGATGAACTGCATATACATGATTCGTAAATGTTCCTGTGCCAACTCGCCCTTTGGGCTCAGACAGGCACCCACATTTGCTGGTATATGCATTTCATAAAGAAATCCTCGCTTGAGGTCTTAATATGGCAGTTTTGTATTACAAGCTGGATTCAGGCTTATGTAGGTTGAGAAGATGTTAGAGGATATAATGTGGTATACTTGGAACAACGATAATTGAAAGGATGGTGCGGTATATGGATGAGTTGGAAAAATGTATGGCAGGAGAAAATTATGTACACTTGGTATAAAAAATCTCCCAGACGTTCCGGATATGATAGATGCGTGTGACGAGTAGAAATTCGTAGTATATCATATCCGGAACGTCTGGGAGATTTTATATCAGGTGTACATAATTTTTTTCTGTTTATTCTACATCCAGAAGTTCAATCTTGAAGTTCAGTTCTTTGCCTGCCATCTCATGGTTTGCGTCAAAGGTGATCGTAGTATCATCCTTGGCGGTTACCTTAACAGGGAAAGACTGTCCGGCTGGATTTGACAGGAATACCTTCTGGTCAATTTCCAGATCCTCAGCACCGGGAAGCTGGTTGATCTCAACAGTTAAGATATTGTCGGGATCCGGCATGCCGTATGCTTCTTCCGGCATAAGGTGTACATCGATGATATCACCGATCGCCATGCCCTTAACAGCTTCGTCAAATCCCTTGATCATCATGCCTGCACCGCATACAAAGTCGATCGGTTCACCACGGTCATAAGATGAATCAAATTTTGTTCCATCGTTAAATGTTCCTGTATAGTGAACCGTACATTTCTTGCCTTCGTTACTCATAAAAAATTCCTCCGATTTCATTGAATGTCTTATTCTAACATGAAATCAGAGGAATGACTATAAAATGTTCATGAAAACGATATCCTGAAGATCTTAGTAGTAACCAAATTCATCAATGGCATCGTCTACACCGTCCCGATAATCGTCATCTTCATCATATCGATCTTCATCGTAATCTCCCATATTGTCATATACGTCATCATATCCATCATCGTAGGAGTCGTAAACATCCTGAGAATGAGCAGCTTCAGTTGCCGTAGAATAACGGGATGAAGAAGAGGACTGTTTATGATAATTGGATTCAGTCGTTGCCTGCGTTGTAACATTATAGGATTTACGGTGACCGTAATCTTTGTGGTACCAGCAGTAGGTTTCGTTTTTATCCACTTCCCGGTCGCATCCGATATAATAGCAGGTATGCTTTCCGCTGTCACTGACAGCACCGATGATGTAACAGATAATAAGAAAAATAATGATGCCTGGGAGGCATCCTCCCGAATTAGAATTTGAATGTGACATATGAATCCCTCCGATCGAAAATGTGGTCAACCTACCGTTTGCCTATAGAGAAAAATAAGAAAAACGGAATTGTGGTTAATGTATACAGGTTTTTGTTATATAGAGAATACAAAAAACGATGTACAAAAAAAGACACATAAATATATTTGCGGTAAATATATTAGCAGAACCTGAAAATTAACTATAGAAGTTATCAGCAAGATGGTTTAAAATAAAAAGGGAAATTGGATTTAAACATAAGTGATATGATGAAAAGAGAAAAGAAATGAACAATAGACAGAAACGAGAAAAGCTGTTTTATAGGAAAAAGAAGAATTATAAAAAAGCCGGTATCTGCATAGGGATGGCGGCTATATTAGCGAGCACGGTTTTTCCCTGGGACAGCCTGCACGATGCCAATAGAACCAGTACAGGACAGACAGATACAACGATTCATACATATGATATGAGTGAGCTTGCTTCGAAAGAACAGCAGGATCATACAGTACAGATCAATGGGAAAGATTATACGGTTGCCGGGCTGAGTGATACGACAGAGCAGACGGACGAAGCGATGGAGATCTGTGATCAGGATATACAGGATGAGAGTGCGGAGAATCGGGATCCGGTAGAATATATTGCCGGGGTTCCGGTGAAAGAAGCGAAAGATGCTTCTGATGTGGTAGAACTGATCAATGATAACTGGGATCAGGACTACACAGTACCGGATACAGAAACAACAGAACCAGGATCCGATGGAAGTACAGACTCCAATGACAAATATCAGTTAAAGCGTCTGATGGTATTGACGGATGGAGCGCAGCTTACAGACAGCTATGGTGCATCCGAGATCCTTCATTATGGAGATTATAATGAATATGTGCTGCAGTTTGATACAACTGCGGATACGGAATATGCTTATTATGAGTTAGCGGATGCTTATGGTACGGATCATTGTTTTATCGATCAGGTGGTAGACAGTGATATTCTTGCAGATGTTCCGGACATTGAAGACCATAATTCCCTGTCCTGGGGCGGCAGCGTGATGGGATTTGGCTATCTGAAAGCAGAATATGATTATTATGTGATCGATCAGGAAGTGACAGTTGCCATTATTGATACAGGTTTGGATGCAACGAATAAGATTTTTAAGGGCAGAATAGATACCAAGCATAGTTATTGTTTTCAGGGAAAAGATAAAGTAAGCAAAAACAAGGCATATACGGATGGAAATGGACACGGAACCCATGTAGCCGGTATCATTGCAGATAATACACCGGAAAATGTAAAACTGATGATCCTTAAAACCTTTGATGATGCAGGTAAATCGTCAAATCTTGCAATCCGGAGCGCGTTACAATATGCGGTATCCCAAAAGGCAGATGTAGTAAATATGAGCCTTGGATGGACAGGATTATTCTGGAAATATTCTACGTTATTAAAGGATGTATTAAAGAAGGCAGAGACATCTGGAACGGTTGTCTGCTGTGCAGCCGGTAATTATGCAACGGATGTCAGCACAACTTACCCTGCAAACAGAGGAAATGTAATAACTGTAACTGCGATGAACAGCAATGAGAATTTTGCAGCCAGCTATTCCAACTATGGAGATACTGTTGATTTCTGCGCACCGGGAACCAGTGTTGTATCAACATATCTGAAGGGTAAGTATCAGAAAATGTCCGGTACCTCTATGGCAACGCCACATATAACAGCGGCGGTGGCATATGTGAAGATGATCCAGCCATCACTGAACTACAAGGGTGTGAAGAAGGTACTTAAGAAATATGCCGTTGATAAGGGAACCTATGGCTGGGATCCACAATATGGCTGGGGCTATGTTAATCTTCATGATTATTTTGATCAGTCGGGTCTGAAGGTCCAGTATACAGATTATGATGAAAATGGAAATGAAAAGCCGGAATCGCAGACTGCATTTTCCAAGCAGACAGTTACCAGAGAATATGGAAGCAAGGCATATCGGTATAAAGTTACGACCAATTCAGAGGGAAAAGTGACATATCAGTCATCTAATACCAGAATTGCGGAAGCAGATGAAAAAGGCTATATTTCGATAAAGGGTGTAGGAAGCTGCACGATCACTGCAACGGTCGGAGCAGATGCAGCATATAAAACGACATTGGCAAGTTATACGCTGACTGTAACGCCGAAGGATATATCCGGTCTTACAGCAACACTGTCAAAGAAAGTATATCAGTATGCGGGTAAGAGCTGTAAGCCGTCCGTGACGGTTGCCGGATTGAATAAAGAAGATTATACGGTAACATACAGAAATGCCAAAAAGGTTGGACGTGCAACCTGTGTTGTGACCGGAACCGGAAATTATACCGGAAAGATCGAATGTCCATATACGATCCGGCTTGCAGCAGCAGAACTGAAAACGGTAGCAAACCAGAAGAGTGGCTTGTCTTTGACCTGGGACAGCGTACCGGGAGCAGAGGGCTATCGGATCTATCGCAGAACATATAAAGGAAAATGGCAGAGAATCGGAGATGTCAATTCCGGAGACACATTGACTTATGTAGACACATCTGCAAAATCAGGCACATGGTATGCATATAGAATCCGGGCTAGAAAGGGCACATCTTTTGGTGCTTACAGCGATGCGGTAGTAACCCGGAGACTGACCAGACCGGCAATATCGGTAAAAGAACGCAGCTACGGTGTTGCAGTAAAATGGAAATCAATCAAAGGAGCAAAGAAGTATAAGATATACAGACAGGAAGAAAAAGGCTCCATGAAACAGATTGGAACAACAACGGATCCTTACTGGAAAGATAAGACGGCAAGATCCGGTTATCGCTATGTATATACGGTAAAGGCAGTAAGCGGCAGTGCGCAGAGCAGTGCAGCAAAAAGAGTCACAATTATAAAGAAGTAAAATGTACAGGCATCATTTGAAGTCAGGTGGATTTGATTTTGGATGGTGTCTGTTTTGAAAGGAAAGAAAATGGACAAGAAACAGGTTCAGGAAACATATAGAGAGACAACGCCGGAAGAAGAACAGGAATATTTTGAAGAAGTAGAAAATGAGCTGCAGTGTGATCTTCAGATCACACAGGAGAGCATCGACTATCGGAATCAGGCGATCAAAGTGCAGAAGAAATATATGCGTGACAGCCATGGAGATATGGACGACGAGGAATTCCTGCAGAACATGAACAATGTAAATAACGATACATTTTTTATCGAACATGCGGCAAAGCAGGTAGATGTACTGGCGCACCAGATCGAGAGTCCGTATTTTGGAAAGATTGCATTTGAGTATCAGGAGGATGGACAGGTTCTTCCGGTCTATATCGGAACAAACGGCTACTGGTCGATGGATGAACAGGATCAGAAGGTCTATGACTGGCGTGCTCCGATCGCATCGATGTATTATGATTATGAGAAGGGCGAGGCATCCTATCAGGCCCCCGATAAAGAATATTTTGGAAAGATCGTAGAGAAGAAGCAATTTGATATCAGTAATGGAAGACTGCATAATGCAGTCGATACCGATGAGAAGATCAATGATATGATCCTGCTTGATGCACTGGGAAAGAACAGCGGCACGAAGATGAAATCCGTAGTTGCAACGATCCAGAAAGAACAGAATGCATTGATCCGTAATAAAATAGCTTATAATCTTATTGTGGATGGACGGGCAGGAAGTGGTAAGACAGTAGTTGCGATGCACAGACTGGCGTGGCTGTTATTCAACAATCGTAAGACGATGTCGGCAGACAATGTTATGATCCTGTCGCCAAATGGAATCTTTGGCGATTATATTGCCGGTGTGCTGCCGGAGGTCGGCGAGGATAATGTACCGGAGAAGGAATTTGATTCTCTGATGGAGGAAATCCTGTTTGTGGACTGTGATTATGAGACAAAGCTGGAACAGGCAGACCGGATCACGACACATCCTGATATGGAAAGTCCGGAGATGAAGAATATTGCATGGAAATCATCGATAGCGTTCTATCAGGCATTTAACAAATATCTGGAAGAGTATACGGCAAATATTAAGTTTAAAGATTTCCATTTTGAGAAAACAGAATTTACAAAGGATCAGATTGAGAAGATGTTCTATAATCGTTTTGCCAGATATCCGGTCTATGAACGTTTTGAGAAGATCGCATATTTTATAGCAGACCGGGTAGAGGATGAACAGGATCAGGCATTTACGGATGAGAAGCATCAGAAGATGGAGAACCAGATCACAAAAGAGATGATCTATCAGTATGCGGAGCGCAACCTGATCGAATTATATCAGGATTTTCTTAACAGTCAGGCTGAACAGTATCCGGGTATCGAACAGTACCGGAATGAGTATGGAAAGGTGTGCTATGAAGATATTCTGGCAGTCTTTTATCTGCAGATTTATTTCTATGGATGCAAGTCCTATGACAATATCAAGCATCTCGTGATCGATGAGATGCAGGATTACAATATATTCCAGTATGCGGTATTGGATCGTATTTTTAAATGTAAGAAGACGATACTGGGTGACAGCCTGCAGGTGCTTTATTATAATCCGGAGGAAACGGTGCTGGATGTATTGCAGACGGTATTTGTGCCGCATGGAGGAACAGGTGGCTGCCAGATCAAGACTCTGGATACTGCATATCGTTCAACCTGTGAGATCACAGAATTCTGTAACAAGATTCTGGAAGCAGACCGGGCGTCAGACGAGGGGGAAGCCCATCCACTCAACCGCCATGGCATGGAGCCGGTGACGGAGCAGGCAGAGAGCATAGAGGACGCTGCCGGATTTATCGAAGAGAAGCTTGATTATGGAGAACTGGATGATTTTGATAATGTGGCAATTCTCTGTGATGATGAAGAACGTGCATTTGCCATGTACAAAGAACTGGAAGAATATGAGCAGGTGACATATCTTACAAATCAGTCGACTGTCTATAATGGCGGCGTGGTCGTTCTTCCGAAGTTTCTTGCAAAGGGGATGGAATTCGATGCAGTGTTTGTTATCAATGAACAGGATGTGATGGAAAACCGGATCAGCCGGCACGCATTTTACATTTCCTGTACAAGAGCACTGCACCAGTTATATGTGATCAATGTTACAAATTAAACTTGATTATTTCAAGTTTGAACTGCTATAAATATACATTATTAAGATAAAATACTTCAAAATATCATTTTGGATGGTGCTTGACTTGAGATATTGACGTATAAATGCAGGAGGATTAGAATGCCTCTTGTCAAAAGGTTTATCCCTTACAGGTAACACCGGATAACTCGTGACAATAAAATATTTGTTAAACGAGGAGATACGAAGATGAGCAGACAGTACGACCCATATGAGAATGTGGTAGCAGTGATGGAAGAAGCCATGAACATTGGTGGAATTGACAAGAGGATGTTTGAGATCATCAAAAATCCACAGCGTGAGACTAAGGTTTACCTTCCTGTGGAGATGGATGACGGAAGTGTTAAGGTATTTGAAGGATACAGAGTCCAGCATTCAAATATCAGAGGACCGTTCAAAGGAGGTATACGTTATCACAAGAACGTATCACTGAATGAAGTCAAAGCACTTGCAACATGGATGTCATTAAAATGTGCAGTGGCAAATATACCATTTGGAGGAGCGAAGGGTGGTATCAAAGTAGATCCGGCTACACTTTCCAGACGGGAATTGTGTGCATTGACGAGAAGATATACCTATGCGATCGAGCCGATCATCGGAGCAGATACCGATATACCTGCTCCTGATGTAAATACAAATGCACAGATTATGACATGGGTGTTAGATACATACAGCCAGCTAAAGGGAAAACCTTGTCCCGGAGTTGTGACAGGAAAACCACTGGAGCTTGGCGGTTCCAAGGGAAGACCATCGGCAACCGGACGTGGAGTTGTGATCAGCACCAAGCTCCTTCTTGCAGAAGATGGCAAGGCGTTAGAAGGTACTAAGGTTGCAATTCAGGGATGCGGTAATGTTGGCGGCAATACAGCCAGAATATTTGGACATAGAGGTGCGGTTGTTGTAGCGCTCAGTGATGTGTCGGGTGGAATCTACAAGGAGACTGGGTTGGATGCAGATAAGGTAACGGCTTATGTAGAAGCCGGTGGTCTGCTTGCAGACTATCAGGAAGATGGTGTTACCCATATTTCAAATACAGATATTCTTACCTGTGATTGCGATGTACTGGTTCCGGCAGCACTTGAAAATCAGATCACGAAAGAGGTTGCGGAGAAGTTAAAATGTTCTTATATCGTTGAGGGTGCAAATGGACCGACGGCAGCAGATGCAGATCCGGTCCTTGCAGAAAGAGGTATCAGGCTTGTGCCGGATATTTTTGCAAACAGCGGCGGTGTTATTGTTTCTTATTTTGAATGGGTGCAGAACATTCAGGAAATGACATGGGAAAAACCGCAGGTAAATGAGATGCTTGAAACGATCATGACGAAAGCATTTGGAGAAATCGTGGAGGAGAGCAAAAAGAGTCATTGTACTTTGCGGATGGCAGCCTATATCATTGCTTTAAAACGATTGATCCATACGGAAGAGATCAAGGGTATATTCCCGTAAAATATACAGATGCAATACTACATGGTATTTTTAGTGCTGGATTTATCCTGTTATTAGTAGTAAAATACAGATAGGATAGATAGAAGTACATTGATATCAGAAATATGAAAGGGATGTCCTTCTCAGATGAAGGATGTCCTTTTTCTATACCAAAGTTTCTATATAAATAAAGGTATTTGGCAGATGAGATGTATAAGAAAATGGAGAGTAAAACTATGCGTGAAGTAAAAGAGACGGCTTACTGTCTGGATGAGGTAGATCAGAAGATTCTGGAACTGTTAGAGAAGGATGCCCGTATGTCTTTAAAGGATATTGCAGAATGTGTGTTTCTGTCATCAACAGCAGTATCTACAAGAATAGAGCGGTTAAAGGAAGCAGGGGTGATCGAGGGCTTTCAGGTACAGATTAATCCGATCGCACTGGGATATTATACAAAAGCATTTATTAATTTAGAGGTAGAGCCGAACGACAAACAGGATTTTTATCCATTTATCAAGAACTGCAAAAATGTTGTGGAATGTAATTGTGTGACCGGTGACTATTCTATGCTGATCGAGGTTATCTTTGAGACGACGATGGCATTGGATCTGTTTATTGGTGAATTACAGAGATTTGGAAAAACAAAGACTTTGATCGCATTCTCGACCTCTGTAGAACACAGAAATATCTACTGGAAGGAAGAAAATCAGGAGCCGAATACATAAATTTTTTTTCGAAAGCGGATACTAACAATGGGAGGTTGCTTATGAAACAGAACGTAAAGAAAAAAGAGACATATATTCCATCATCCAACGGAAGAGATAAATTACATGTCATTGTCTGGATTCCAAAGGGTGAGATCAAGGCGGTGCTTCAGATCTCTCATGGTATGATAGAGGATATGGAACGTTATGACCATTTTGCAAGATTTATGGCTGCCAGAGGAATTCTGGTATGCGGAAATGATCATCTGGGGCATGGACTGACAGCCAGAAATAAATCCGAGATGGGTTACATGTATGCTTATGATGCCAGTAAGACGATGGCAGCAGATGTTCATCGTGTGACCAGATGCATAAAACGGGCATATCCGGATCTTCCGTATTTTCTTATGGGACACAGTATGGGATCATTTATTGCAAGAAGATATATGTGCGAATATGCAAAAGATCCAAAGTACCCTGCAAAGCTGCAGAAAAATGCCAGCATAGATGGTTTTATCTGTATGGGAACGGGCGGACATCCGAAGTGTATGCTGAAGATCGGAGAGGCAGTAGCCGGAGTGGAGAGTATGCTCCGTGGCGAGAAGCATAGAAGCAAATTGTTGCAGGTGCTTGCATTTGGTACTTACCTTTTCGGTATTCCCAGAATGACGATCATGAACGGTGAGAAGCGGAAGCGTACCGTGAAAGACTGGCTGAGCAGAGACTATGTTCAGGTTGACAAATATATGGCAGATCCGATGTATGACTATACTTTTACGGTAAAGGGCTACAAGACGTTATTCAAAACACTGGAATTTATTCAGGATGAGGATAATCTGGCAAATGTGCCAAAGAATATGCCGGTATTGTTCATATCAGGGAGCAAAGATCCAGTCGGACACTATGGCCTGGACGTGAAGCTTTTATACAACAAATACAGCAGATATATCACAGATGATGTCAAATGCATCCTGTACAAGGATGCGCGTCACGAAGTCATAAACGAGATCAACAATATTCAGGCATATTACGATATCTATAACTGGATCGACCTGCACACCATAGGGGTGTAGGGATGGAAACACATTTGATTATAAACGAGGGCATATCTGTAAAATACGCATGACTACCTTCGTATTTTACAGATATGCCCTTGTTTTATATACAAATGTGAGTGTGAAGTATATGGATTTCATAAATTAATATAAGAAAATATATTGTACAAAAATCTAATATACTTTGGATTGCAAATCTTTATATTATGTAAAAACAGAACAGGTGGTAACCCTCAACCGGGGCATTTTCAAACCATAGCATGAACGGCTGAGAGTTACCGCCTGTTCGTTTGCGTTACAAGCTGATCTTCTTTTCGAGGAGCACGGAGCTTCCGATATAGCTTGCCACCATTACTACGAAGTAGAGTGCGATCTGTGGGATCATGGCATACATGGCTTCCATAAATGTTGCATCCGGTCCGGGATTGGACAGATGGGGAATCTTAGAAGCAATTACAGACAGGATCACATAGAAGACGATGAACAGTACGAAACTGATAAAACCTTTAATCTTCTTTGTCTGAAGAATGGTGGAGCATACCGATACCGCAAGGTAGGCAAGTGTGATCGTCATAAAGAACTGGATCAGAAATACAAGGATAAATGCCAGTAATCTTAAGATAACGCCGCCAGGGAATATCCCCCCATTTCAAGAATATTACTTAGAAAATCATAAAAAGTATCAATGGAGTCATATGTGGAGTATGCCAGGCTGAGATCTAAGGTCAGTAATCCAAATATAACAGCAACGATTATTGCACCTGTCAGCAGGATGGATAACAGTTTGGCGCCGATTACTTTATAGCTGGATATAGGAGCCATAAAGACCAGATATCCTGATTTGTTTTTCAGATCCTGGCTGTAACTGATTATGCCGTAGATCAATACAAACAGGTAACAGCAGAAAGCCGCGAGAATAAGCAGGGAAACAGCAATAACAGAGTGATCTGCATGTTCGGTTAACGTACCAATGAGAAAGTAAAGCTCAATGGCAGCTATGACGATCCCTACGATCAGAAGTGGAAAGATTCCACGGCGAAATTCATATTTTAACATTTTTAACATAATTGAATACCTCCCAGTTTATGCGTAGATTTCTTTATACATATCAACAATGGATTTGCCCTGTGCGATACGAAGTTCTTCTGCATTACCCTGTAATACACAGGTTCCGTTTTTGATGAAGATGGCATGATCAATGATCTTTTCCAGTTCATCCACCAGATGGCTTGACATGATAACGGCAGTGTCGTCTGAGATATTAGACACGATTGTATGAATGATCTTCTCGCGGGCAATGATATCGATGCCGTTTAACGGTTCGTCTAACATAATAACTTCCGAATTCCTTGAAAGTGTTGCAACGATCTTCAGCTTTGCCATCATACCGGATGACATCTCACGCACTTTTTGCTTTGGCGACAGATCCATTTCCTGTAACAGTCGCATGTATTTGTCATAATCAAAATCAGCGAAGAAATCACGGTAATATTTTCCGACATCGATGCAGTTCATATAACCGAAGAAATAGGCTTCTGTAGGCATATATGCGATATGCGCCTTTGCTCTGTAATCCAGTGGACGGTTATCCATTGTGATCGTACCGGAGGACGGTTTTGAAAGCCCGGCGATCATTTTCATAAGGGTGGATTTACCGCTTCCGTTTGGACCGAGTAGAGCATAAATGTTACCGGATATGATATCCAGTGACAGGTCCGAAACAGCGGTCGTACTCATATACTTTTTTACTAAGTGTTCACATTTAATCATAGTATTCATTCCTTTCAATACTTGTTTTTACAGGGAATAGTAGTCCTGCAATAATCGGATGATCTCTTCCGGCGTATATCCCATGCCGGTGAGCTGTTCATCCAGAACTGTAAGGATCTGCTTTAACTGTTCCTGTTTCAGCCGATCAATTACCTGAGGATCTTCTGTTACAAATGTACCAATTCCACGTTTCGTATATGACAGTCCGAGAGATTCCATCTCGTTATAAACCCGGGCCGCGGTGTTTGGGTTGATGTCATATTGGATGGCAAGCTCTCTGGATGATGGGAGCTTGGTACCAAGTGGCAGGGTACCTGTAATAATCTTCTTTTTTATATCATCGATGACCTGAAGGTAGATCGGCAGGTTTGATTTAAATTCCAAATGCTTCCCTCCTAACTACTGTGCTAGTTGGATAGTACACCAATACACTTGGGATGTCAAGCATAAAAAATAAATTTATAAATATTAATTTGCCGGCAAAAACTTCCATTTACAGGTGAATTGCCGGATAAAGGTTGAAATTAATGAGAATAATTCTTAAAAAGGTATTCAAACCTGACAAAATATGTGTTAGTATAAACTTATCAAAAGTAAGATCGGAATAAATCATTGGAGTGAATGGGTATGGCAGAGAAAAGAAACACAAAACAAAAACAGGTTATATATTCGGTTATAAAAGAATTGAAAAGTCATCCGACTGCTCAGCAGCTTCATCAGATCCTGGTGGAGAGAGGTTATAATATAGGTGCATCGACTGTATACAGAGTATTGGCGGATGCGGTTGATGACGGCATTATCATGAATGTATTCTCATTTGATAAGAATGAACATTTTGATGGCAATCCGGTTCCGCATTATCATATTATCTGTACTAAATGCGGAAGAATCTTCGACAGCCATGTGCCATATGATCCTGAGATCGATGAGCGGGGCAGACTGGCGGATGAGGACTTTATCATTTCATCCCACAATCTTGAATATGTCGGCATCTGCCTGAATGTCAGAACGAGCAGGAATAACACCATGCTTTGATGGGTTGTTCAGGTTTTATATAAGATTGCAATATAGCATACATACAGACAACCACATATGGGTGTTGCTGTATGTGTATGCTATATTTTATGCAATCTTATATAAATCCTGATAGTGTTATAAAGCATGGTGTTATTCCTGCTCTTTGTTATCTTCATTGTCTTCCCTGTCGAAAACCTCAAACTCAGCGTCATTATTCTGGATGGTGGAAATCACCTTGGCAGATTTTACAGGACGCATCGGATCGGTCATTGGATTCTGGATGAAAGTCTGGTTTGATGATGGCAGGACAACATTCTGACCAAGAATGGATCTGCGGTCACGGATTGCACGGCGTCTGGCACGTTCTTCTGCAGGGAGCTGTTCCTCATCTTCCATATCCTCATCTGCTTCGGGACCCTCGTCGATGTCTTCCGGTTCATCCATGTCATTATGATCTGTGACAGGCTTATGCTCGGAATTTGACCGGGCTTTTTTGCCGCGCATATTCAAAAGAGTGCTTATAAAGTCGGAGCTTTCAAAGCTGTTTTTTTGACCGGACGATTTATCGGTTTCGTTGGTATCTTCATCATCTTCAAGTTCTTCCATGTCTTCGTATTCGATTGAAGAATCAATATCGGAATCTTCGGAATCAGCGCTTTCGTCTGCAGTGTCTGCATCAGATTCATCCGAATCGTCTTCTTCCGGTTCTGCATTTCCGAATAATTCATCGAAATAGGACTGTTCGATATGGATATCAAAATCTGCTTCGGCATGTCCGACCTCATCCTTGCAGTCGTTATAAATCTTTGTGTTATACGTTTTCTTAAGCTGTTCGATCAGTTCTTTATCATCATACTGAAGCTGCTCCAAAATACGGGCAACAATGATTCCCTGATATTCGTCGCTCCAGCCATCTTCGAGCTTGATCACGATACCGAGCTTCCGGCTTCGGATCGCCATACAGATCACACCTCTGGAACCGTCCTTCATAAGAAGATCCGGGTTCTTATTTACATAGTAAGATGGTGTAAAGTAATCGTTGATCTTTTCAGGATTCTTGTTAATACAGTCGAAGTTATAGGTGATTGCTTCCCGTATATCATCCGGCAGGTTGAACGGATCTGCAAGTTTTGCATAAGCAAGTGCGATATTACGCATTGGAAGTGCAAATACCGGAACACCACAGCCGTCGATTCCCAGACTGATCCGGTAAGTCGGAGTCTGGCTTAGCATGGATAAGAATGAAATGATCTGCTTCTGGACAGGAGAGTCCGGAAGCTGGTAGCCGGTGACTTTTCCTGTCAGTTCACGCTGCAGCATCATAAGGCTTAAGTGCTTGCCGGAGCAGCAGTGCTGCAAACGGCTCTTGCCCTCTACAGGATTCAGCTTGGAACCAAGTGCAAGCTTGTCCGCAAGCGGTGTTGCAGATGTGGAGATCGTTGGATTCATGATCATATCTTCTTCTTTTAAGCCCGTTTTTTCCATGATGCTCTGAAGTACATAGATGTGATGATTACTGCCCCAGTGAGAGGAATTACAGATCGTTACTTCTTCCTCGCTCAGGTTATATTTTTTATGAAGACCTGCAAGCAGGGTAGGAAGCACCTGGATCGGTTTGCTTGCGGAACGCATATAAGTCTGGCGCTCAATATCACCGGTATAAGCAATTGTTTCGCCGGTTGATGAAACAATAGCAATAGATCCATAATGTACATTTTCAACAACATCGCCACGGTATTCTTTTACTAAAATTTCAGCCATAAGTTCTTCTTCCTTTCATCTTCGTATACTCAGGCATTTGTGGGATTATGACAGGTCAAAATCTGTGTAACAGCCTGAAAGTATATCGGTAAAATAATTAAGTAGAGTTTATCACAAGTAGAAAACCATTTCTACCCGGAGAATATAGGAAAGAAATTTTTTAATCAAAAATAACCAGTAAAAATTGTTAAAAGATACATGAAAAATTCATGCAAAATATGTGTTTGTTTTGTAAAAATGTTTAAAATTTCTATATTCTTTCAACTTTTATTGTGAAAATGCAATAAAAAACTTTGCTTATTACAAAAACAGTGGTATAATGCATTTATATTAATACGCACGAAGGGGTGACATTATGATTAAAAAAGAAATGATAGCCATGCTTCTTGCAGGAGGACAGGGAAGCCGTTTAGGTGTTCTGACCTCTAATCTGGCTAAGCCGGCTGTAGCTTTTGGCGGCAAATACAAGATTATCGATTTCCCATTAAGCAACTGTATTAATTCAGGTGTTGATACAGTAGGTGTTCTTACACAGTACAGACCACTGAGGCTTAACCAGCATATTGGAATCGGTATCCCTTGGGATCTGGATCGTAACATAGGAGGCGTGACAGTTCTTCCGCCATACGAGAAAAGTGATAACAGCGAATGGTATACAGGTACTGCAAATGCTATTTATCAGAACCTGGAGTTTATAGATTATTATAATCCTGAATATGTTCTGATATTATCCGGTGATCATATCTACAAGATGGACTATGAAAACATGCTGGAATATCACAAATCCTGTGATGCTGATATTACACTTGCTACATATCAGGTACCATGGGAAGAGGCTAGCAGATTTGGCGTTGTAATTACAGATGAGAACAATGTTATTTCAGAATTTGAGGAGAAACCTGCAAATCCTAGAAGTAACAAAGCATCTATGGGTATATATATATTCAGTTGGAAGGTGCTTCGTGAGGCACTTGTAAAGATGAAGGATCAGCCGGAATGTGACTTTGGTAAGCACATCATTCCATACTGCCATTCAAATGGCAAGAAGATCTGTGCATACGACTTCAAGGGTTACTGGAAGGATGTAGGAACACTTGGTTCTTACTGGGAAGCAAATATGGAGTTAGTAGATATTGTTCCTGAATTCAATCTGTATGAGGAGTTCTGGAAGATCTACACCAAGACAGATGCGATCCCACCACAGTACATAGATGCAAGCGGCAGAGTAAGCAGATGTATCATCGGTGAAGGAACAGAGGTATACGGCGATGTTGAGAATTCCGTTATCGGTTCCGGTGTTACGATCGAAAAGGGTGCAGTCATCCGTAATTCGATCATTATGAATAACGCAACGATCGGTGAGAATGCATATATGGACAAGGCTATCATCGCAGAGAATGTTAAGATTGGTAAGGATGCTAAGCTTGGAATCGGAGAAGAAGCTGTCAATGAATTCAAGCCACAGATTTATTCATTTGGACTTGTTACGATCGGAGAAAACTCAGTTATTCCTGATGGTGTAACAATCGGTAAGAATACTGCTATATCTGGTGTGACTACTCCGGAAGATTATCCGGATGGTAACTTAAAGAGTGGCGGAAGTATTATAAAGGCAGGTGAATAGAGATGAGAGCATTAGGTATAATTTTAGCAGGTGGTAATAGCAACAAGATGGGCGAATTATCAGCAAAGAGAGCTGTTGCAGCTATGCCTATTACTGGCGGTTACAGAGCTATTGATTTTGCCCTTTCGAATATGACAAATTCCCATATCCAGAAGGTAGCGGTATTTACACAGTACAATACCAGATCTCTGAACGAACATCTGAATTCCAGCAAATGGTGGGATTTCGGAAGAAAACAGGGTGGTCTCTATATATTCACACCAACCATTACATCAGAGAATAGCTACTGGTATAAAGGTACAGCAGATGCCCTTTATCAGAACATTAATTTCCTGAAGGAAAGTCATGAGCCATATGTAGTTATTGCATCCGGTGATGGTATCTACAAGCTGGATTATGGTAAGGTTCTGGAAGAGCACATCAGCAAAGGCGCAGATATTACAGTTGTATGTAAGGATCTCGAACCTGGAGAAGATGATGTGAACCGTTTCGGTGTAGTACAGATGGATGCGGACAACCGTATCGTAGATTTCGAGGAGAAGCCACTGGTTGCAGGTAACAATACGATCTCAACCGGTATCTATGTGATCAGAAGAAGACAGCTCATCGAATTACTGGAAACCTGTGCAAATGAAGGCAGAACTGATTTTGTAAGAGATATTCTTGTAAGATATAAGAATGTAAAGAAGATTTATGGATATAAGATGGATACTTACTGGAGAAACATCGGAACCAAGGAGTCTTACTATAAGACAAACATGGATTTCCTGAACAGAGATGTAAGAAACTATTTCTTCAAGCAGCATCCTGACATCTACTCCAAGGTGGAGGATCTTCCACCAGCAAAGTATAATGGGGAAGCGGTTGTGAATAACAGCCTGGTAGCAAGTGGATGTATCATAAATGGTACTGTAGAAAATTCAGTATTATTTAAGAAGGTATACATTGGCAACAACTGTGTGATCAGAAATTCTATCATTCTGAACGATGTACACATTGGGGATAATTGTGTAATCGAAAACTGTATTGTAGAAAGTAGAGATACGATCCGTGCAAATACAGTTCATCAGGGTAGCCCGGATGACATCAAGGTTATCGTGGAGAAGAATTTCAGATACGCATTGTAGCAGATAAGAAAGACAAGGGGGTACACACGATGCAGGTGACCGATATCAGAGTCAGGGGTGTTGAAAAAGAAGGTAAGATGAAAGCCGTCGTTTCGATCACAATTGATAATGAATTTGTAGTTCATGATATCAAAGTGATCCAGGGTGATAAGGGATTGTTTATTGCGATGCCTAGCCGGAAAGCAGCAGATGGTGAGTACAGAGATATCGCACATCCAATCAATACTGAGACAAGAGAACGTCTGCAGCGGATGATACTTGAGAAATATCAGGAATCACTGGAAGCTTAAGACGTGAAACGGAGCCAGCCACTGTAGATGCAGTGGCTGGCTTTAGTGTTAGTATTGGTATTTATATATGATATAGATCTATAACAAGGGGAGAGAAGATTTATGGAAATAAATAGAGTAATGATATTGTTTTCGGGTTGTTTTTTGATTGTTTGGTCTACTTTCAAATGGAAGATTCCAAATGTGATTTGGAACGCTAAATTAACCAAGGTATGTTCTGTGGCTTTGGGATTGTATAATATTATTTTAGCAATTTGTTATGAAAAAGATTTAAACATTGCTTTATTCATTGTAGACTTTATTCTCTATATTTTATTGGATGTAGGTTTTTTAATAGTTAAGTTAAAAAAAGATAAAAAGGGAAAAATAAAGAATCTTCAACTGGGAATTTGCTCCATTTTTGTTATTTTGGCTATGATTATGGTATGTTTTAATTTGAATGAGATTTATGCCAGCATAATGATTTTAGCTGGTGTGATGATGGGAATATCTGTTCCTTTTCAGAAAAATGAACTTTGATTAAATGGACCATTAAAGAAAGTCGTAGTGGAGTCCAATATATGGGCTATGAATTTAATTTGAGAGGAGATTATATTTATGAAATGTTTATCATGTGGTAAGGAAGAATTTGATGAATGTACGAAATATTTCCACCATATGGTTGAAAATGGAATAGGGATAAAGTAAAATTAGCTGTGGTAATCTCATATTTTATTTGGAGGATAATAGGACAATGCTGAAAGCCATCATCCTTGCAGCAGGCAAGGGAACAAGAATGAAATCTGAAAAGCCAAAGGTTGTACATGAGGTGCTTGGGAACCGATGGTATACTATTCGATAGAAGCGGCAAGAGCTGCCGGATGTGATAAAGTCTGTGTGATCGTTGGATACAAGGCAGAAGAAGTAGAAAAAAGTATTAAAGATACTTATGCGAAGCTTGATAAGACAGAAGAAATGCAGGATGTAGTAGCTATGCACTACAGACCGAACAGCTTGGAACCGGTCATGCAGTTAAGTGTGCTTCTGATTTTATCGGCACGGAGGGAGATGTTGTTGTCCTTTGCGGAGATACACCACTTGTAACCGGTAAGACATTAGAGCAGGCGATCAAGAAGCATGTTGCAGCAGGAAATGGTGTTACGGTTATCTCAGCGATGCTTTCAGATCCATTTGGATACGGAAGAATTATCCGTGATGAGAAAGGCTTATCAAAGATTGTAGAACAGAAGGATGCAACCGAGGAAGAACAGGCAGTTAAAGAAGTGAATTCCGGTATGTATATTTTCAAATGTGATGCATTACTGGCAGCACTTTCACAGATTACAAATGATAATGCACAGGGTGAATATTATCTGCCGGACACCATTGAGATCATCAAGAAAATGGGACTTCCGGTCGATGCGGCAGCCATGGAGGATGCAGATCAGATCAAGGGTGTCAATACACTGGAACAGCTTGCAGAAGCAGAAGAGATAATGAGGTCAAGATAAGATGAAACTGATAGTAGGACTTGGAAATCCGGGAACCAAATATGCGGGAACCAGACATAATGTAGGATTTTCCGTAATCGTAGGACTTGCAGATAAATATAATATAGAATTAAGTGAAAAGAAGCATAAAGCGATCTATGGCAGGGGCATGATAGAAGGAGAGAAAGTGATCCTTGCAATGCCGCAGACATTTATGAATCTGAGTGGAGAAAGTGTCCGGGAACTGGTCGATTATTACAAATGCGATCCATCCGATGTGATCGTTGCTTATGATGATATCGATCTGGCAGTCGGCAAGCTTCGGATCCGTGAAAAGGGAAGTGCCGGCGGACATAATGGAATGAAGAATATCATTTCGCATCTGGGAACACAGGAATTTGTCCGTGTCCGTGTCGGAATCGGAAAGAAACCGGATCGTATGGATCTTGCAGATTATGTATTATCCAGATTCGGAAAAGATGAACTTCCGGAGATCAAGGCAGGCTGTGATAATGCCTGTGATGCGATCGCATTGATCTTAAAAGACAGTGCGGCAGCAGCAATGAATAAATATAATTAACTGAAAGACTAAATGTGTTGATCGGAACAGGTCGTATACGGGGTGAAGCCATGCATACGATCAGACAGGTATAAATAATCAGAAAATAAAAAAGAAAGGGAGCCAGGCTGTATCAGCCTGGCATTTGGCGTCGATATGAAGGCAATCAATGAGCCTGTAAAACATACCGAAAATTATATACAGATAAAGGACTGGTTAAAACAGCAGGATGGCATCGTCAATATATCCGGAAATGACGGAACAGATCGTGTGTATCTGATGCATGCATTTTCATCCGATGCACATGTGAGACTGGTCGTAACCTACAGCGAACAGAGAATGGAACAGTTATACGAGGACTTCCGTTTCTATGATAAAGCGGTGTATATGTATCCGTCGAAAGATATTTTATTTTACAGCTCAGATATCCATGGAAATTCTATCACCAGACGGCGGATGGATATATTCAGACGACTGATCGAGGGAGAAGCCTGTACGATCATTCTGACAGTGGATGCGTTATTTGATAAGATGCCGGATCTGTCCTACATTAAGAAAAACGTTGTGACGATCCGCGAGGCGGAAGAACTGGATGTTGAAGCGCTTAAGAAACGACTGGTGGAACTGGGGTATGAAAAGGCTGATAGTGTAGACGGTGTCGGACAGTTTGCGGTGCGTGGTGGTATCATTGATATTTTCCCTCTGACAGAGGAATGTCCATATCGTATCGATATGTGGGATACGGAGGTCGATACGATCCGGAGCTTTGATGTAGAGAGCCAGCGGTCGATCGAGCAGGTACAGGAGATCCAGATCTATCCGGCAAGTGAGATGGTGTTGTCTGATTGCAGGACGGCACAGGGGATCCGTAAGCTGGAGCAGGAATTCAAACCATATTATGAGAAGCTGCGGAAAGAGTTCAAGACAGAGGAAGCTGCCCGCTTAAAGAAGCAGATCGGAGAGATCAAAGAGCAGTTGACGGAGTTTCATGGGATGGCAGGAGTCGACAGTTATGTAGAGTATTTCTACAGTAAGACCGTATCACTGTTAGACTGCTTCCATACAAAAAATACAGTTGTTTTATTAGATGAAACCTCGAGAATATCAGATTATGCGGATAACTATATGGCAACCTTCCTTGAGAGCATGGAGAGCCGTCTGGAGGGTGGCTATATCCTTCCGGGTATGATGAACATTTTATTTACTTATCCGGCAATCGTGCAGAAGATGCAGGCGTTTCAGACGCTCGCATTTTCTATTCTGTATCATGAGGATCGGTATTTTACGATCCGGCATGATGTAACTTACGACAGCCGAGTGGTTAATTCCTACAGGAATAATTTTGAAGCGTTGATTGCGGATATCGGAAAATGGCGAGAGAAGAATTACCGTATCATATTTATCTCACCATCGACGACCAGAGCAAAACGCATGGTTGAGAATCTGACCAGCCATGATGTGGCGTGCTTCTATTCAGAGGATACCGACCGTGTTCTTTCTGAGAAAGAGGTAATGGTTACGACAGGAAGACTTCGGGCAGGATTTGAGTTCCCGGAGCTGAAGCTGGTTGTGATAAATGAAGGCGATGTCTTTACTGCACGGAGCAGTATGAAGAAAAAGAAGAACCAGAAGCCTCGGTATTCCGGTGAAGTGATCAAGGATTTCTCTGATATCAGCGTGGGTGACTGTGTGATTCATGAACGCTATGGTGTTGGTATCTATGGCGGTATCGAGAAGGTCGAAGTGGACGGTGTCTTAAAAGATTATGTAACGATCAATTATGCAGAGGGCGGAAAGCTCTATGTGCTGGCCTCTGAGGTAGACTGTATTCAGAAATACAGTGATAAAGAGGGCAGACGGCCGAAGATCAACAAGCTCGGCAGCAAGGACTGGGAGAAGACCAGAAGCCGGGTAAAAGGTCATGTTGCAACGATCGCAAAGGAACTGGTGAACCTGTATGCGAAACGACAGGCATCACAGGGCTTTTGCTATTCGAAGGATACGATCTGGCAGCAGGAATTTGAGGAAATGTTCCCGTACGAGGAAACGGATGACCAGAAGAAAGCAATCGCAGAGACAAAGGCAGACATGGAGAGCAGCAAGATTATGGATCGTCTGATCTGTGGTGATGTGGGCTTTGGTAAGACAGAGGTTGCGATCCGTGCGGCATTTAAGGCGGTATACGATGGCAGACAGGTTGCATATCTTGTGCCTACTACGATCCTTGCACAGCAGCATTATAATACATTCAAAGAACGTATGAAGGAATTCCCGGTCGAGATCCGGCTGTTATGCCGTTTCTGTACACCGAAGGAGGTACGGGAGACGATCGCCGATTTGAAGGCCGGAAAGGTGGATATCGTGATCGGAACACATCGGCTGTTGTCCAAGGATGTGGCATTTAAGCAGCTTGGTCTGCTGATCATAGACGAGGAGCAGCGGTTTGGTGTAACACATAAGGAAAAAATCAAGCAGATGAAGACAAATGTAGACGTTCTGACCTTGACAGCGACTCCTATTCCTCGTACACTTCATATGAGCTTGATCGGTATCCGGGATATGAGTGTTCTGGAAGAAGCACCAGTGGACAGACGGGCGATCCAGACCTATGTCATGGAGCTTGATCCCGAACTTGTCAAAGAAGCGATCAAGCGTGAGCTGGCGCGGGATGGTCAGGTATATTATGTATATAACCGGGTAAATAATATAGAGATGGTCACATCGGAGATCGCATCCCTTGTACCGGATGCAGTCGTTGAGTATGCGCATGGCCAGATGCATGAACGACAGCTGGAGGACATCATGTACCGGTTTATCAATCATGAGATTGATGTGCTGGTTACTACGACGATCATCGAGACAGGCTTGGATATTCCGAATGCAAATACCATGATCATTCATGATGCAGATACATTTGGCTTATCCCAGTTGTATCAGCTCCGCGGCCGTGTCGGTCGTTCAGATCGGAATGCATATGCATTTCTGATGTACCGTCGGGATAAACTTATTAAGGAAACTGCGGAAAAGAGACTGAAAGCGATCCGGGAATTTACCGATCTTGGTTCTGGAATCAAGGTGTCCATGAAGGATCTGGAGATCCGCGGCGCGGGAAATATCTTAGGCGAGGATCAGTCCGGTCATATGGAAGCAGTTGGTTATGATCTGTACTGTAAGATGTTAAATGATGCGATCCGTCAGGAGATGGGCGAGAAGGTTGAAGAACGGTTTGAGACAACCGTACAGCTTCCGGTGGATGCTTATATACCGGCTGAATATGTCAAGAATGAATTCATTAAGCTGGATCTGTATAAGAGGATATCTCATATCGCATCGGATGATGATTACGATGATATTATTGACGAATTAAACGACAGATTTGGAGAGATACCGACAGAGGTTCTGAACCTGCTTGATGTATCTTTATTAAAGGCAAAGGCAAATTGTGCCTATATAACCAGCATTATGCTGGCGGGGGCGGAGCTGCGGTTTTCGATGTTTAAACAGGCGAAGATCGACACAGCAAAGATTGATTCGTTATTAGATAAATACAGAGGAAGCATGAAATTTGTGATCGGCAATAGTCCGTCTTTTGTGCTTAAGATGAAGACGATCACAGAGAAAGAAATCTGGAAGCAGGCGAGAGCGGTTGTAGCCGATATCGCGGAACTTGCAGAAGAATAAAAGATGATCAGTATACCGAAAACGGTAATATTTGCAGGATGATGCAGATGCTGGAATCGGTGAGTTGGAAGAACAGGAGGTTGGTGGATGAAACGTAGAATTCTAAAGACTGTTTCTTTGATCTGTGCATGTGTGATGTTACTTGCACTTGTGGCGTGCGGAGAAGAAAGTCAGGATAATACAGGAAAATATATCGTATTCAAATTCGGAAATGACAACATTTATCTGGACGAGGTGTATATCTATGCACAGACGACCATTGATGAGTACGAGAAAGAATACGGCAGTAACATCTGGGGCAAAACGATCGAGACGGATGGCGGCATTGAGATGGATGTCGAGGAAATGGCAAGACGCGAAGTAATCTCCAACATTGTCCAGACCAAGGCGCTGATCGCACAGGCAGATGAATATAAGATCAGCCTGACGGCGGAAGAACAGGCGCAGGCAGAACAGGAAGCGGAAGATTTCTATAACAGTCTGACCGATGAGCAGTTGAAAGAAACCGGCATGGAAGCAGATACACCATCCCGTGTTCTTCAGGAGAATGCACTGGCAAAGAAGATTTACGATCATGTCATGAGCGACTCCTCTGCAGAGGTATCCGATGAGCAGGCAAGAATGACGACATTTTACGATATGTTCTTTGAGTGTTATTATGAGGATGATTTTGGAAATATCGTAGTATATAGTAAGGATAAGATTGCAGAACAGAAACAAAAAGCGGACGAGGCTTATACTTCAATCAAACAGCAGTTATCGGACAATCCGAACCTGAATATTACTTTCCTTGGTCACACAAATAGTCTGCAATATGCAGGAAGCCATACCATGAGTAAGGATCAGATCCTGGAAAGCTATGGACAGGAGGTTCTGGATACTTTATATGATATGCAGGATGGAGATATCTCGCAGGTTATCGAGACTGAGAATGGCTATCATATCTTCCAGATGACATATCTGACGGATGAGAAGGCAACCGCTGCGAATAAAGCGGAGTTAACAAAAGAAGCGAATGATGCCTATTTTAATAACCTTTTAACGAACTGGGTATCAAAGATTGATAAAGATTACACTTATTCCAAGAGTGTAAATACCGATGTGTATAGTATGATCACGTTTAATTAATGGGATAGAATAAAAATGTCCATGGTACATTTCGTGCCATGGACATTTTTCGCCTGTTTATTTTCTTCCGGTTGAGCCAAAGCCCCCTTCACCGCGTGCGGTATCGGATAATTCATCTACAGTATGGAAACAACCGGTAATGTATGGGGTGATAACAAGCTGAGCGATGCGTTCACCACTTTCGATTGTCTGATCAACATTAGAGTGATTGTGGAGCGCTACCATAATCTCTCCGCGGTAATCAGCATCGATAACGCCTACTTTGTTAGCAGGAGCAAGACCACGTTTACAGGCAAGACCGCTTCTTGCATAGACTAGTCCGGCATAGCCGACCGGAATCTCGATAGCCAGTCCGGTGTGGATGAACTGGGTTTCTCCGGCAGCAATCGTTACCGGCTCCTCCATGCAGGCATACAGATCTGCGCCGGCAGCAAATTCAGAACCATAAGAAGGAATTGTCGCATTTTCATTCAATTTCTTAATGTTAATATCAAATGTGGTCATTAGAAGTACCTTCCTTTCTCGTCCCATAAGACTGCTTTTTTGGCAGCTAATGATTTTGGAACATCCAATATTCTCTGATTTGTAGAACCTCTGAATCGCAGATCCAGAACTTTCTTTTCTTCAACAAATTCTCCATCGACTAAAACATCCAGATAGGACAGGAATTTGTGAGTGAAATCCCACTGGAAATACATCTTGTCCAGAACGTCTTTTTCAAAATCATAGCCGGTATAGCACCAGATCGTTTTATCCGGATAAGCAGCCTTGAACTGTTCCAGAAGTGGAAGCAGTCCCTGTTGATTGACGAATTCCAATGGTTCGCCGCCAAGCAGGGTAAGCCCTACAATATGATCCGGCTTACAGAGTTCAATGATCGTATCAATTTCTTTTTGAGTAAAAGGCTTACCTGCGTTGAAATCCCAGGTATCCTGATTAAAACAACCCTTACAGTGGTGTGTGCAGCCGGATACGAACAGAGAGGTTCGGACTCCGGTTCCATTTGCGATATCACACCGTTTGATATCCATATAATTCATAATCGTTATTTCTCCCATATAAAAAGTATGGCCCGCATTGCCCTCTACGACATGCAGACCATACAAATTGAAATTATTAATGCACTTAGTTAAAAATCGGATGTAAACTGTTCATACAAGTAAATACTTTATGCATAGCTTTAATATAAACCAATTTTTTCAATATAGCAAGTGTTTTTATAAAAATTCCGGTATATTCTGATCGTATGTGGTATATATTATTCTGTTTGTGCTACGGATGAATCACATGCATCAGACCTGAATCCTACAGGTGTAATACTCTGGAAGCCATTTCTTTAGTCTTGCCTACGTTCCAGAAGTTTTCACCGAGATAACCACATGTTCTTCTTGTAACGTTCATCTTTGCGTGGTCTTTGTTGCCACACTGCGGACATTCCCATTCACCATCTGCATTGATGATGATCTCGCCATCATAGCCGCATACATGACAGTAATCGGATTTTGTATTGAACTCAGCATACTGGATATTCTCATAAATGTAGCGGACCACTTCCGCGAGAGCATCCAGATTGTTACGCATATTTGGTATCTCGACATAGGAGATCGCACCACCGGATGAGATCGTCTGGAACTGACTCTCAAATCTGAACTTGCTGAATGCATCAATCTTCTCACGGACATCAACATGGTAGGAGTTTGTGTAGTAGCCCTTATCAGTAACATCCTTGATCGTACCGAAACGTTCTTTATCAATACGTGCAAATCTATAACATAAGCTTTCGGCTGGTGTTCCATATAAGCCGAAGCCAAGTCCGGTATCAGCCTTCCATTTATCACAGGCTGCACGCATTCTGTTCATAACCTTTAATGCAAATTCTTCACCAACCGGATCTGTATGGCTGACACCCTTCATCAGGATAGAAGTTTCATACAATCCGATGTATCCAAGCGACAGAGTAGAGTAGCCGTTGTGAAGTAATGGATCGATAACCTCACCCTTCTTTAATCGTGCGATCGCGCCATATTGCCAGTGAATCGGGCTGACATCTGAAGTTACGCCTTCCAGTGCTCTGTGACGACACATCAGGCATCATAGCATAACTGAAGTCGTTCATCTAAGAGTGACCAGAATTTATCTTCATCACCCTTTGCCAGAATACCGATCTGAGGAAGATTCAGACTGACAACACCCTGGTTGAAACGTCCTTCCCACTTATAGTTGCCATTTTCATCCTTCCAAGGAGAAAGGAAAGAACGACATCCCATGCAGGAGAAGACATTACCTTCATAGTTCTCACGCATCTTCTTAGCGGAGATGTAATCCGGATACATTCTCTTTGCGGAGCACTTGATCGCAAGTCGGGTGATGTAATCATATTTGCCGCCCTTTAAGCAGTTGTGCTCATCCAGAACGTAGATCAGCTTTGGAAATGCAGGTGTTACATAAACACCAACTTCGTTTTTAATACCCTCTAAACGCTGACGAAGGATTTCTTCTACGATCATGGCATTCTCTTCAATGTATTCATCATTTGGATCGAGATTCAGGAATAAGGTAACAAATGGAGACTGACCATTTGTAGTCATCAGAGTGTTGATCTGGTACTGGATCGTCTGAACACCGGAACGAAGCTCGTCGTTCAGCCTTTCTTTTACCAGTTCCTCTAATGTATCAGCATCTAATCTCTCGCCAAATTCTTCCTGATATAATGCTTTGTATTTATTGTAACTCTTACGCAGATATTTTCCGAGGTGACGGATATCAACGGACTGACCACCATACTGGCTGGAGGCAACGGCAGCAATGATCTGTGTAACGATCGTACACGCAACCTGAAAGCTCTTAGGCTCTCAATCAGTTTGCCGTTCATGACAGTGCCATTGTCAAGCATATCTCCGATGTTGATCAGACAACAGTTGAAAATCGGCTGTAAGAAATAATCAGCATCGTGGAAATGGATCGCACCTTCTTCATGTGCTTTTGAAATCTTTTCAGGCAGCAGAAGTCGTTTGGTAAGATCCTTTGAAACCTCACCGGCGATCAGATCTCGCTGAGTGGAAGCAACAGTTGCGTTTTTATTTGAATTCTCTTCCATAACATCTTTGTTTCTGTTCTGGATCAGGCTGAGAATGGAATCGTCAGTTGTATTTGCTTTACGGATCAGTTCACGGCTGTATCTATATATAATGTAAGTTTTGGCAAGAACGAATTTCCCTTCTGCCATAATCTTCTGCTCGATGATATCCTGGATGTCCTCGACCAGCATTCTTTTTCTGTTTTTTGCTTCGATACCGTCTATGATCTCTTCTATTTTTTCTTCAGAAATTTTTTCGCAGTCTTCGACTTCGGCATTTGCCTTCTGGATGGCAACGATAATCTTGCTGCGATCATAGGATACGGCTCGACCGTCTCTTTTGATTACCTGCATTTTTACATTCTCCTTCAAAATTGATTATCTAGATATTGAGTGCAATATTTTCTCAAACCCCAACATATTGCGTCGCGTGTGAAAAAAAGACAAAAAAATGAACGATTTAAAATCTGTGAGACTAAAAAATCGTTTGGAATATTTTGTAACTCTATGTCCCCGACAGTTACACATTATAGCATCACCATTTTGGTTTGTCTATATCAATCAGTACAAAATATTGAGAAAAAATCAAAGAAATAATACTAGATATTGTGTTGCATGGGAAAATGTGATTTACTGTTCGAGTGGTGATTGACATTATGTGAAATTGTCGGAAATTGTATCTGAAAGTATGGATACTGTCGAAGTATTGCGAACAATCAGGCATTTAACAATAACGTTGCATAGTTTGTGACATTTCTATGAATTACTTAAAATAGCTTTATTTTTAATTGGAAATGTGATATAAAGCTATGATAGGTGATACCTAATTTTATAATAATATAGAGGTAAGTACAATGAGGAAATTGAAAAAGGGACTTGCGGTTGCTCTTGCAATGGCAATGACATTATCTATGGCTGTGGGATGCGGCGATAAAAAGAATACAACCGGTAAGCTTGACAATGCAACACAAACGGATGCGACTTCATCAGACAGCAGCACAGAGGCAGCAGAAGATTTGACGATCGATGAGTATATCGAGAAATATGCAGATGGCGTTACGCTTGGAGAGTACAAAGGAATTGAATATGAATATGCACCGGAAGCGGTAACTGCAGATGATATTCAGAGCAAGGTAGATTCTTTTATTTCATCCTGCACTACTTATAATGAAGATAAGACAAGTGCAGCAAAGATGGGTGATATTGTAAATATCGACTTTGTCGGAACTGTAGATGGTAAGGAATTTGAAGGTGGTAATTCTGATGGAAATGGTTATGATCTGACATTGGGAAGCAAATCTTTTATTGATGATTTTGAAGATCAGATCGTAGGTCATAAAGCCGGAGATACATTTGATGTAAATGTAACATTCCCGGAGGATTACAGTACAACAAACACAGAACTGAATGGAAAGGATGCAGTATTTAAGACGACTGTAAACTACATTAAGATTCCGGTTGAACCAGAGTACAACGATGAACTTGTTGCCAATAATACTTCCTATAAAACAGTAGATGAATATGAAGCATCAATCAAAGCAGAACTGGAAGCAAGCAATGAGACTGCAGCACTTACTTCTGCACAGAATGTGGTTATGACAAGTGTTATTAATAAAGCACAGATCGAGAATGTACCGGAAGATGAAGTTGAAAGTCTTGCAAGCGAAATTATTGACAACCTGAAAGCTCAGGCAAGCTCCTATAATTTCGATTATGCAACATTTATCAATTACTACTATGGATACAGTGATGAGGAGTCATTTGCAGAATATGTAAAGCAGATCTGTGAAGAGTCTGTAAAGGAAAAGAAGGCTGTCTGTGCGATTGCAAAAGCAGAGAATATTACGATCGATGCAGATGAAGAAACAGCATATATTAAGAAGCTGGCAGACAATAATTCTACAACAGAGGATCAGATCAGAGAGCAGTATTCTTCTGAAGATCTGATGTATTATACACTTGCAGATAAGGTTATGACTTTCCTGCTTGATAATGGCAAGAAGGTAGAGAGTACAGAAGCTGCAACAGAAGCAACAACGGCTTCTGAAGAAACCACAGAAGTAACAACAGAGGCAAACTAAAGCGGATGTTGAAACAGGATCCTTAAAATGAGGATGATAAAATAATAAGATGAAGCCTTGAGGAGAAAGATTATATTATGAAAATGAAGAAGGTAATGACCCTTTGCCTGGCAACCGTTGTCGGCATGGGAGTGCTTAGCGGATGTGGAAGCACAAAGAGTGAATTCAAGCAGTATGCAAAATGTGCAGAGGTAAGTGATTATGATGGTGTTGAATATGTTCCGGCATCCAGAGAGGTAACACAGGATCAGATCGATGAGAAGATTGATTCATTCTGTACAGATAATAATATAGAGACAAAGGATTATGACAGTGCCATTAAAGATGGTGATGATGTCAACATCAATTATGTAGAAACGATCAATGGTCAGGAAAAGAATAAGAATGATGATGAAGCCGGAACCAGCGTTGTTATAGGCAAGGATGCATTAGCACCGGGACTTGATGATCAGATGATCGGATTAAAGCCTGGTACAGAGAAGAAAATCACGATCACATATCCGGATGATTATTCTGATACAACAGTAGCAGGAATGGAAGCTGTATTTGATGTAACGATCAATTATATCAAGATAACGACGACACCGGAATATACAGATGACCTTGTGAAGTCGGCTACGGATGGTAAATATACAACGACGGCGGATTATACCAAGTATCTGACAGATGAGCTTCAGAAGGATACAGACAAAACTGCAGACAGTACAGATCGTGCAAATGTATTAAAGGCAATCAAAGAGAAAACAACATTTAATCAGTATCCGGAAGGCGAAATTGATTCCTATGTCAAGAGTGTTATGGATAATATCGAGTCCAGTGCCTCCCAGTATGGAATCGGCGTACCAACATTCTTACAGTATTTCTATGGATATACAGATGAATCTGCATTTGTTTCCTATCTTCAGAGCACAGTTGAATCTGTAATGCAGGAGAAGATCGTTGTCAGCTCGATCGCGTTAGAAAAAAATCTGATCGCAAATGATAAAGAGACTGATGCATATAAGCAGAAGCTGATGGATGATAATGAGGTAGACGAGGATACGATCAACTCCAAATATTCAGCGAGCGATCTGAAATTCTATGCAACAGAGGAAAAGGTTCTTGATTATCTGATGGGTACAGCTGTTCAGGTAGATTCAACAGAAGCAAGTTCAGAAGATGCATCGGAAGATGGTTCCACTGAAGCAGAGAGCACAGAGTCAACAACAGAGGCAGCTTCAGAGGCAGAATAAAAAAAGTTGACGTTTTTACAAAATTTGTTTTGACAAGAAGCAGATGACGTGCTATATTAAACGAGTGCGTGAGATAAAGCACGTTCATGCAGTTGTGGCGGAATTGGCATACGCGCATGATTCAGGTTCATGTCCACTTACGTGGGTGTGGGTTCAAGTCCCATCAACTGCATTGATATAAGGAAAAGAAGTCTTAGTTTTAAGGCTTCTTTTTTCTATATACAGGTTTGACATTACAGGGAAACTGGAATATAATGTAGGATACTTGTGAGAACTTAACGGAAAACACAGATATTGTTTAGGAGGTAGTCGGCGATGGCTGAAAAGAAACAGGTAGTTACCTATACAGGACTTAAAAAAATTGAAGAAGAACTTCAGGATCTGAAGGTAAATAAACGTAGAGAGATTGCTGCCAAGATCAAGGAAGCAAGAGAGCAGGGAGACTTATCTGAGAATGCTGAGTATGATGCAGCAAAGGACGAGCAGCGTGATATCGAGGCAAGAATCGAGCAGTTAGAGGCTATCCTGAAAAATGTAGAGGTCGTTGACGAGGATGAGGTTGATACAGAGGTTGTCGGTATCGGCCGTACCGTAACAGTATATGATTATGAATTTGACGAGGAAATTGTATTCCACATTGTTGGTTCAACAGAAGCAGATATCATGAAGAATAAGATCTCTGATGAATCGCCGGTTGGTATGGCATTAAAGGGTGCGCGCGTTGGTGAAGAAGTAATAGTAGAAGCACCGGACGGAGAATTCAAATACAGAATATTAGATATCAAGAGAGCAATCTAATAAACAGAATAATCAATATAGTAGAAAGAGATTAAACAAAGATGGCAGAGAATAAGCAGAATAATCAGGCTAAGCCACAGGATGTAAATAAGCTGTTACAGGTTCGTCGTGAGAAGCTGGCAGATTTACAGGCGGCAGGCAAAGATCCATTTGAGATTACAAAGTATGATGTGACTTATCACAGTACAGATGTAAAAGAAGCATATACAGCACATGAAGCAGAGCTTCTTGCAGGCAGACAGGAGCCGGATGTAGAGGGACTGGATGATGCACAGAAGAAGGAAGTGCTGAACAACGATTATAACGAGAAAAGAGAGATCATGGATGCATCACCGATCCATGTTAGCATTGCAGGACGTATGATGTTCAAGCGCGTTATGGGTAAGGCGTCCTTCTGTAATATTCAGGATCTGAAGGGTAACATTCAGGTATATGTTGCAAGAGATCAGATCGGTGAAGAAGCTTATGCAGATTTCAAGAAATCCGATATTGGGGATATCTATGGTGTAAAGGGATGGGCATTCCGTACAAAGACAGGAGAGCTTTCTATCCATGCAGAAGAAATGACACTTTTAAGCAAGTCATTACAGATCCTTCCGGAGAAGTTCCATGGCTTAACAGATACAGATGTCAGATATCGTCAGAGATATGTAGACCTTATCATGAATCAGGAGAGCAAGGCAGTATTTATCAAGCGTTCACAGATATTAAAGGAGATCCGGAACTTCCTTGCAGGCCGTGATTTCATGGAGGTTGAGACTCCTATGCTTGTTGCAAATGCAGGTGGTGCGGCAGCAAGACCATTTGAGACACATTACAATGCATTAAATGAGGATGTAAAACTTCGTATCTCTCTGGAATTATATCTGAAGCGTCTGATCGTAGGCGGACTGGAAAGAGTTTACGAGATTGGACGAGTATTCCGTAACGAGGGTGTTGATACAAGACACAATCCGGAATTTACGCTGATGGAATTATATCAGGCATACACAGACTATGAAGGTATGATGGAACTGACAGAGTCCATGTTCCGTTATCTTGCTGAAAAGGTTTGCGGAAGCACAAAGATTTCCTATAATGGAATCGAGATTGATTTCGGTAAGCCGTTTGAGCGTCTGACCATGAATGATGCGATCAAGAAATATACCGGAATCGACTTCGATCAGGTAGAAGATGATGCAGCAGCTAAGAAGCTGGCTGATGAACACAATATTGCATATGAAGAACGTCACAAGAAGGGTGATATCATTAACCTGTTCTTTGAGGAGTTCTGTGAAGAAAAACTGATCCAGCCTACATTTATCATGGATCATCCAATCGAAATCTCACCACTGACCAAGAAGAAACCTTCTGATCCAAGTAAGGTTGAGCGTTTTGAGCTGTTTATAAACACATGGGAGATGTGTAATGCATACTCCGAGCTGAACGATCCGATCGATCAGCGTGAGCGTTTTGCAGCACAGGATGCAAATGCAGCAGCCGGTGATGATGAAGCAGAGCATACAGACGAGGATTTCTTAAATGCACTGGAGATCGGTATGCCTCCTACAGGCGGTATCGGTTATGGTATCGACCGTCTGGTTATGCTGTTGACTGATTCACAGGCAATCCGTGATGTGCTCCTCTTCCCAACTATGAAGTCTATTGATAAGTAGGAATGCAGGAAAATCAAGGGTTTCAGCACTTGGATGTACTAAAATATATAGTTGGTCAAGGGGTTTTGACCAAGATTTGACCAATTTTTGGCATAGTCAAAAAAAGATTAGTACAGGTTAGTACAGATTGCTTAGTCTGAAAAATTAAAGATTGTATTACTTAGAGGACATTTTCTAAAGAAATTTAGAAGATGTCCTTTTTTGCGTTATAGGAACAATTGAAATACCGAAAGGAGAATAGCATGGAACACACAAAGGCATATCAGGAATTTAAGAAGAATGGTAATACAAAGTTTGTAAGATATAGCGAAGGAGCAGAAATGTATCATATGGGCGTATCAAAGTTTATGCAAATGGCTAAGGATGCCAAAGCAATCTATAAGTTAGGTCAGTTAGTACTTGTGAATTTAAAAATATTTGATGAGTACCTTGAGACATTCCATATAGTTGATGATGAATTTTATAAGTAGGTGAAAAGGATGGTAACACAATTACAGCCGGATGTTAGGGCTTACCTTCATGGTGCAGAGGTAATAAAAAGATACATAAGGGTTGAAGAGGTGGCTCGGGAATATGGATTAAGTGTTGAAGAAACTGAATATATTGCTAAGGCGGCAGGTTCTTTATACAAGCTTAGCATTAAATGTATCCGTCAATGAATTTGGATATGTAAATCTTGCCTATATGCTCTCTATCTATGAGCCGGATATTACTAATGCAAAGGAAGAACTTGCAGAAAAGTCCGGGCAGACAGCTGATGAGATAACATTTAGTGATGATGCTTTGGCAGAGCTTAGAAGGGCAGTTCTTGTGGAAGAGCTGGAGGGACTGATTTTCTTAAATCCCGACCGATACAATGAGAATAATCCGGAGGTAGGCTGGGAGACAGCAGACGAGTATCTGTTCGGAAATGTAAGGGATAAGCTTCGTGTAGCAAAGGCTATGGCAGCAGATACAGATAATCCACAGGCTGAGAGATTTGCAGGAAATGTGGCAGCACTTGAAAAGGTACAGCCGGAATGGATAGAGGCATCAGATATTGATGTAAAGATTGGTACGACATGGATTGAGCCTCTGGACTATGAGCAGTTTATCTATGAGCTGCTTAATACACCAAGACGGGCAAGAGCAGTAAGGAGCCAGTATTATAATTCAGGTATTCAGGTGCATTTGAATAAGATGAGCATGGAATGGTTCATCGAGAATAAGAGTATGGATAAGCATTCAGTGGCAGCTACTAAAACTTATGGTACAAGCCGCATGGATGCTTATTCTATTTTTGAGGATACACTGAACCTGAAAACTGTAACAGTCAGGGACAGGATTGATGATGGAGATGGCAGGTATCATTACGAAGTCAATAAGAATGAGACAATGCTTGCAAGGGAAAAGCAGAACATGATCAAGGAGAAGTTCAAGGAGTGGCTGTTTGCAGAGCCGGAGCGAAGACAGAAATATGTGGAGTATTACAACGAGACATTTAATAACATCCGCCTGCGTGAGTATGACGGAAGTCACTTACAGTTTCCGGGAATGAATCCGGCGATTGAGTTAAAGCCACACCAGAAAAATGCGGTGGCAAGAATTCTTCTTGGGGGAAATACTCTGCTGGCACACTGTGTCGGTGCCGGAAAGTCATTTGAGATGATGGCTGCCTGCATGGAGCAGAAGAGACTTGGACTTGCCAATAAGACAATCATGGTTGTACCAAAGCCGCTTATCGGTCAGACGGCATCAGAGTTTTTAAGGCTTTATCCGTCAGCAAATATCTTAGTTGCCACGGAGCGTGATTTTGAAAAAAGCCGCAGAAAGCAGTTCGTATCAAGGATTGCAACTGGTGACTATGACTGTATCATCATGTCACACTCACAGTTTGAGAAAATCCCAATCTCCGCAGAGAGAAAGGAGCGAATGCTTAACGAGCAGATTGATGAAATCAGCTATGCGATTGATGAGATGAAGGAGCGTAACGGAGAGCGATGGACTGTAAAGCAGATGGAAAGCCAGAAGAAAAAACTGGAGGAACAGCTGAAATCCTTGTCAGATGAGAGCAGGAAGGATGACCTTATTACCTTTGAGGAACTGGGTGTAGATTCTATTATGGTAGACGAAGCACATAATTTTAAGAACCTTGCGATTTTTTCCAAGATGAATAATGTGTCAGGTATCAGCAGTAGCGGAGCTAAGAAGTCAACGGATATGCAGCTTAAATGCCAGTATTTGTCTGAGATAAATGATGGCAGGGGTATTGTGTTTGCAACAGGTACACCAATATCCAATACCATGTGTGAGATGTATGTCATGCAGCTTTACTTACAGAAAGCGGCACTTGAAGAGATGGGGATTTATCACTTTGATTCTTGGGCAGCAAACTTTGGTGAAGTGACAACAGCACTTGAGCTTACTGTAGAGGGAAGCGGATTTCGTTTTAAGAGCAGATTTAATAAGTTTACGAATCTGCCGGAGCTTATGAATATCTTCCGTGAGGTAGCAGATGTGCAGACCGCAGACATGCTTGACCTTGATGTGCCAGCTCTCCGTGGCGGCAAGCCTATTATAGTGGAGTCGGAGCCTGACTGGTATGTGAAGCAGGTCATGGAAGACTTTGTTGTGAGGGCAGAGCGTATCAGAGGCGGTGGAGTTGATCCAAGCGTGGATAACTTTCTAAAGATTACCCATGAGGCAAGACTTCTTGGAACGGATGCCAGACTGATTGATAAGGATGCGCCGAACAATCCGGATGGAAAACTCAATAAGGTAGCGGAGAATGTATGGAAAGAATATGAGAAAGGAAATGCTGATGGTCATATAGGCTGCCAGCTTATTTTTTCGGACATCGGCACACCGGGACCAGATAAGGACTTTACCATCTACGATTATCTGAAAGAAACACTGATCCAGTATGGTATTCCGGCAGATGAGATAGCTTTTATTCATGATGCCAAGACGGATGCACAAAGGGACGCACTTTTTAAGGAGATGAGGACAGGTAAAAAGAAGGTTCTTATCGGTTCAACGGACAAGTGTGGAACAGGTGTCAATGTGCAGACACACCTTGTTGCAATGCATCATGTGGATTGCCCTTGGAAGCCTTCTTCTATTGAACAGAGGGAAGGACGAGGCATACGACAGGGTAATGAAAATGAAGAGGTGGCAATCTACAGATATGTCACCAAAGGGACATTTGATGCATACAACTGGTCGCTTGTTGAAAATAAGCAGCGATTCATCAGTCAGGTCATGACAAGCAAGGCTGTAAGCCGAAGCTGTGAGGATATCGACGAGGCAACACTTTCCTATGCAGAGATTAAAGCGGTTGCCACAGGCAATCCTTTAATCAAGGAAAAGATGGAGATTGACAATGATGTCCAGAGATTAAAGCTCTTAAAGGCATCCTATGACAATCAGAGATATGGCTTGCAGGATAACTTTATGATTAAGTATCCGAAGCTGATTAAGACAGCAACAGAAAAGCTTGCCAATGTAAGAGAGGATGTAAAGGCAAGGGATAAAGAGCTGATTGATAATCCGGAATTTGCCATTACCATAGGCAAAGTAACTTACACAGAGCGTGTGGATGGCGGAACGATGATGCTTGAAGCAATCAGTAAATGTAAGACCGGAGAGACAACTGTAATCGGTAAATTCCACGGATTTGAGCTGCTTGTGGAAAAGAACTTCCTTGGCATCAATTATATGGTGCTTCGTGGAAAGACAGAGTATAAAGCAGAGCTTTCCACAAGTCCTGTCGGCAGCATGGTGAAGCTGGAAAACCTGTTCAATGGACTCCATGAGAACATTGATTTCTTTGAAAAGAAGATTGAGCAGTACCAGAATGACCTTGAAGCATCAAAGGCAGAGTATGACAAGCCATTTGCGTACAGCAAGGAACTGGAAGAAAAGCTGGCTAGGCAGTGTAAACTGAATGCCCAGCTTGACCTTGAGAACGCAAAGGCTGTGGATGCAGACCTGAGCGGACCGGAGGAAGAAAGAGAAGCTGATGACAGAATGGAATCTGCAGCAATTGTAGCAGAGGATAAAGGTGCTTATCCAGCCGACAGAGAGGGCAGAACACGATAGGAGAGTGAATAATATGAGCATAAGAAAAGTGGTCGCAGGACTACTGATTGCAGCAGGGATTGCCATTATGGCAGTCCCTTTTTTCTGGCGGACAACCGGAGAAAAACAGACAGAACAGCTCATAAGTGAATTTGAGCAGACATTGGAGGATGATTACGATGAAGAAACAGATGTGGAGGAAGAGCAAACCTCCATTAGTAAAGAGGATGAAGCCATTCTTAAAGAAGGCGGTGTTATCGGCATCATTGAGATACCGGGCTTAGATATCAGGTATCCGGTAATGGAAGGAACCACAAGTAAAGTGCTTAATGCAGGGATTGGTCATATAGAAGAGACTGCAGGAATCGGAGAAAGTGGCAACTGTGTATTGTGCGGTCATAATGGCAGCAGATATGGCACATTTTTTACACCACTAAGTCAGATATCCATAGGTGATGAAGTAATGATAACCGACAAAAATGGGCTGAAGCATATCTATGAGGTAATAGAGACAGAGGTAGTAAATCCGTATGATAACAGCATCAAGACACAGGGTACAGAAAAAGAATTAACTCTTTTTACCTGTTCCCAGAAAGGAACCATGCGTTTTGTGGTCAGGTGCATTTATAAGGAGGCGGTGATGGATGAATAAGAGATACCGATTAGGTGAGATAGAAGAGGCAGTAGCAGAAATGGAAGAGCTAATTGACATCGAGGATGATATTGCTGAGATTGATGATGACTTTCAGATAGTCGTAAGCGGCTGGTCTGTGTATGTCGAAAGCCTGAATCTGACACTCAGACAGGGAATAGCCTGTGTATGGGATGCAGAGGAAGGATTATTTATGCCTGATTTTGATGTGACTATCGTGTATGAGGGGAACATTGAAACACAGGAGTGGCTCTATTACGAGCAGGATGGAATGGTCGTTACACTTGGCAACTGGCTTAATGGCAGATTGTCTTGTGAACAGATAGAACAGCTTTGGTGTGAGCTTATCATACCGGAGCAAAACAAAGAACAAAAAGAAAGCGAGGAATAGCATATGAAGTATTCAATTAAAGTAAACGAAGTAAGAGCAAAAGAGGGCAGCAACATCAAAGGATTTGCAACAGTAGTATTTGGTGATTCATTTAAGATTACCAATATTGCAATCCTTGAGAATAAGGATAAGGGAGAGCTTTTTGTATCAATGCCAAGATACCGCTCCAATGAGCGTGATGAAAGCAACGGTGTGATCTATAAGGATGTGTGCAATCCTATCACAGCAGAGTTTCGAGAGGAACTCTATACCAATATCCTTGATGCCTATGCAAGAATTAAGGAACCGGAGAAAGAGGAGACACAGAAGCAGGAGCGTACACAGGAAATGCCGGAGTTTTCCGTAACTGTAACACCTTATGAGAGGGAAGGTAGTAACATCAAGGGACTTGCACGCATTTATTTTGAAAACAGTTTCATCGTAAATAACATCAATATCGTGCAGGGCAAAGAGAAAATCTTTGTATCAATGCCTTCTTATAAGACAAAGCAGGTGGACGAGCAGGGCAAGCCAATCTACCAGGATGTCTGCTATCCGGTCACAAAGGATTTCAGGGAAAAACTCTATAATGAGATTATCTCTGAATATGAGAAAGCAAAGGATAAGAGCAACGAAAATGCAAGAGAGAGTGCAGAGAAACATCATGGCAATCCCGATAAAGAGAAGGACAAAGAGGCGACGCCCTTTCGATAATCAGTAATCAGAGTACAGGGGCGGCCAAGGCTGCCCCATTTACAGAATGGAGGAAACAGAATGGATATGGAAGCAGGAAAAACACTTACCAATGAGGAGGTCATAAGAGAACTTCTCGACTTATTAAAGAAAAATGCCATGAAAGAGCAGGCAAACGATGTATTTGAGATATGCAGCTATGTGGATGGACTGGAGAAAAAGATTGATTCCATGACGGAAGAACTCACCAATATGCAGAACCAGATCAAAGAAATGCAGGAAGATACTCTTGTCAATAATGCTAAAAAGGGCTTGACAAATAAAGGGTTAAGGAATATAATTAGATTCAGTTTTATACAAGGAGTTAATAAATATGCGGCAAGGTATTCTTAAATAAACTGTCAATTTGATAGTGGGAACAAAAAGTAGCAGTCCCGTTTCACTTTTAATATGGGGCTTAGTTTTTTGTACCCAGTTTAAGAATACTTTTATCATGTAATTTTATATGCCCGAAAACATATAAGTGTTTTGGGGCTATTGGAGTTATTTACCCAGTGATAGGAGTATTTATCACTGGGTATTTTTATGCCCTTTTTTGGGTGTTGATAGGAGGAAAATCACATGAAAATAATTAACTTAGGCATTCTGGCTCACGTTGACGCAGGAAAGACAACATTAACGGAAAGTTTATTATATACCAGTGGTGCAATTGCAGAACTAGGGAGCGTAGATGAAGGCACAACAAGGACAGATACAATGAATTTGGAGCGTCAAAGGGGAATCACTATCCAGACAGCAGTGACATCTTTTCAGTGGGAGGATGTAAAAGTCAACATTATAGATACGCCAGGCCATATGGATTTTTTGGCGGAAGTATACCGTTCTTTATCCGTTTTAGACGGAGCAGTATTATTAGTTTCTGCAAAGGATGGCATACAGGCACAGACCCGTATACTGTTTCATGCACTACAGACAATGAAGATTCCGACAATCTTTTTCATCAATAAAATTGACCAAGAGGGGATTGATTTGCCAATGGTATATCGGGAAATGAAAGCAAAGCTTTCTTCGGAAATTATAGTGAAGCAAAAGGTTGGGCAGCATCCCCATATAAATGTAACGGACAATGACGATATGGAACAGTGGGATGCGGTAATTATGGGAAACGATGAACTATTAGAGAAATATATGTCAGGGAAACCGTTTAAAATGTCAGAACTGGAACAGGAAGAAAACAGGAGATTCCAAAACGGAACGTTATTTCCCGTTTATCACGGAAGCGCTAAAAACAATCTGGGGATTCGGCAGCTTATAGAAGTGATTGCCAGTAAATTTTATTCATCAACGCCTGAAGGTCAATCTGAATTATGCGGGCAGGTTTTTAAGATTGAATATTCAGAGAAAAGGCGGCGTTTTGTTTATGTGCGTATATATAGCGGAACATTGCATTTGAGGGATGTTATTAGAATATCTGAAAAAGAGAAAATAAAAATCACAGAGATGTGTGTTCCGACAAACGGTGAATTATATCCATCCGATACAGCCTGCTCTGGTGATATTGTAATTTTACCAAATGATGTTTTGCAGCTAAACAGTATTTTGGGGAACGAAATGCTGTTGCCGCAGAGAAAATTTATTGAAAATCCTCTCCCTATGCTCCAAACAACGATTGCAGTAAAGAAACCTGAACAGCGGGAAATATTGCTTGGGGCACTTACAGAAATTTCAGATGGCGACCCTCTTTTAAAATATTATGTGGATACTACAACGCATGAGATTATACTTTCTTTTTTGGGGAATGTGCAGATGGAAGTCATTTGTGCCATCCTTGAGGAAAAATATCATGTGGAGGCAGAAATAAAAGAGCCTACTGTTATATATATGGAAAGACCGCTTAGAAAAGCAGAATATACCATCCACATAGAAGTCCCGCCAAATCCTTTCTGGGCTTCTGTCGGGTTGTCCATAGAGCCGCTCCCTATTGGAAGCGGAGTGCAGTATGAAAGCAGAGTTTCACTTGGATATTTAAATCAATCGTTCCAAAATGCGGTTATGGAGGGGGTTCTTTATGGCTGCGAGCAGGGGCTGTATGGATGGAAAGTGACAGACTGTAAAATCTGTTTTGAATATGGATTGTATTATAGTCCTGTAAGTACCCCCGCAGACTTTCGGCTGCTTTCCCCTATCGTATTGGAGCAGGCTTTAAAAAAAGCAGGGACAGAACTATTAGAGCCATATCTCCACTTTGAAATTTATGCACCGCAGGAATATCTCTCACGGGCGTATCATGATGCTCCAAGGTATTGTGCAGATATTGTAAGTACTCAGATAAAGAATGACGAGGTCATTCTGAAAGGAGAAATCCCTGCTAGATGTATTCAAGAATACAGGAACGATTTAACTTATTTCACAAATGGGCAGGGAGTCTGCTTGACAGAGTTAAAAGGATACCAGCCAGCTATTGGTAAATTTATTTGCCAACCCCGCCGCCCGAATAGCCGTATAGATAAGGTTCGGCATATGTTCCACAAGTTAGCTTAACAGCTTGCAAAAGTCATATAAAATGAGATTTGAAAGGAGAATGTAACTTCATGTTTGCTAAAAATTCAAAGGCATATTCTGTCTACCTGCTGTTCCGATTTGTCTGTTCCCTGGCGGTTTCTATGTCCACAGTGCTTTCCATCGTGTACCACCTGGAGGTGGTGCAGCTGGATGCTTTCCAGCTTGTCCTGGTAGGGACGGTTCAGGAGACCTCCTGCTTTCTGTTCGAGATGCCCACCGGTGTGGTGGCGGATTTGTATAGCCGTCGGCGCTCGGTGCTGATTGGAATGTTCCTCTACGGCCTGGGCTTTCTGATGGAGGGTGCGCTACCGTGGTTCGCGCCGGTTCTGCTGGCCAGGTTGTCTGGGGTTGCGGTGATACCTTCATCACCGGCGCTCTGGAGGCGTGGATTGCCTCGGAGGAAGAGGACAAACCCATAGACAAGGTGTTCCTGCGGGGCAGTCAAATGGGGCAAATCGGCGGCGTTCTGGGCGTGGTGCTGGGCACACTGCTGGGAAACATAAACCTGCAAATGCCTGTCATCTTGGGGGGCAGTTTGTGCTTGTTGTTGGGGCTGGTGATGGTTCGCATCATGCCAGAAACCAACTTCTCCCCTGCTATTGAGGAACGGCAGGGCTTGCTTAAAGACTTTGTCTGCCTGTTCAAGCTCAACCTGGGCTTTGTGAAAGGCGCACCTGTGTTGCTGGCGCTCTTAGCAATCACACTATGCGGGGGACTTGCCAGTGAAGGCTTTGACCGGCTCTCCACCGCTCATTTTCTGGATGACACGGTAATACCCGTTATCGGGCCGCTGAACAGCGTCACTTGGTTCGGTGTTATCAGTCTTATCGGCAGCGGCTTAGGTATTCTGGCTTCTCAGTTGCTCATCGCCCGCATGGAGAAAAAAGGGACTGTCAGCCGAACCAGTGTGGTCATGTCCACCAGCGCCGGGTATATCCTGTTCCTGGTTCTCTTCGCGGTGGGGCGGAGCTTTTGGTTCATGTTGTTGGTGTTCCTGCTGGCGGGGCTTATGCGCACCATCAAGGAGCCTGTGCTGGCCGCCTGGATGAACGACCAAGTGGATGAGAAAATGCGCGCCACAGTCTTTTCCACCAGCGGACAGCTGGACTCTTTCGGGCAGATCATCGGCGGGCCTATTGTGGGGCTGGTAGCCCAGCAGGTGTCCATACCCTGGGGGCTGGTCTGTACCGCTTTCCTGCTGTTGCCCGCGCTGTTCTTAGTGCCGGTGGCGGGAAAGAAGCGGGATTGATATGGCATAGTTAAGTTTACTGACGAGCGGGAGATTACTTCCGCTCGTCTTCATTTAGTAGCGCAAAATTTGAGGACTCTTTATTTCCTTATTCGGTATAGCGGAGGCGGCTGTCAATTCGACATAATTTTCTTGTGATACTTTACCGTACATGAGCATTTGTTTCGTATTTGAAAGAACAAACTCACCAAATAAAAAAAACGATATTCGGGTGGGTTATTTTGTTATACCCTAAATTACCCTCTGAATTTGTTTTTAAATTTGGAGGGATTTTTTTATGTCCTTTTTTCGGGCAGTTATCTATCTGCTCATACGAAGCAAAATTTATCAATACATAGCATATCAGAGAACGGCAGGAAACCAGTTAAAAAAAATTTCTGCCAGTGCAACGGTACTTCTCACCTTGAAAGTAGAAGTACAATCTCCATACAATAGAATTACTATTTCCTATAACCGTAAAGGTCACAGAGCCTTTGCGGTTTTTCTTTTGTCGATTTTTGTTGGAAAGTGCCGTAGGGCTGTTTCTGATATGCGGTGTCGTTCTCCGCCTCTCCATCTGGATTTTTTACATTTCAAAAATTCAGATGGGAGGTATTTATGGTGAAATATGCACCAAGAAAGGTATATATCAGAGAAAGTGGCGGCTATGTGGAATTATCCTACACGGAGTTCTGCCGTTGCAGGGAATCCGACCAGACCTATATGGACAAGCTGTTTATCCCCATTCAAGGCTGTCTGCTTGAAGTCGTGAGGGAGCAATACACAGACTTCTACCGTGACAAGGAACGGTGGCGTTATCTGCAAAAATTAGATACAAAGAATAGACTGCTATCTCTCGACGGATTTACGGACAGCGAGGGGAATCCTCTGGACTTTATCACTGATGAAGCGGTGGACATTGCAGAAACCGTTGTCAATGCGGTCATGGTGGACAGGCTGAAAGCCGCCCTGCCTTTGCTGTCGGATAGTGAACAGGAGCTGATACAGGCAATCTTTTTTGACGGACTTTCCGAGCGTGAAGTCGGGGCGAGGTTGGGCATAACCCAGAGCGTTGTAAACAAACGCAAAGCCAGAATCCTAATAAAACTAAGAAAGATAATAGAAAATTAAAATTTAAGGCGTTCAGCCCCCTTGTTTTTTCCTTTGGGAAGATGAGGGGGCTTTTCTCTGCCCTCTCAATCAATTCTGATTGGAGGAAATAAGAATGGCATACAACCACGGACGGGAGGACAGGAAATGGCGTATCTGGAAAGAAGCGGAGGAAAAGCTGCTGCGTGAGTGCGGCGTTGATGAAGCGACCATTGAGCAGATACGCATGGCGGACAGGGCAGACTTCAATTCCAACAGGCGGTTTTACCGATGGACGAATGACGTTGCGGAATATCTTGAGGACATGGCAGGCAGGGAGCGGCAGGCGGAAGTGGGTACGGTTGCGGAGTTACTGGAAGAGATTGAGAGCGAAAATCTCTATCAAGTATTAGTCACGGTGGACGGGCGTACCTTGAAAATCGTCCTGCTGAAAATGCAGGGGTATTCCACAAAGGAGATTGCCCCGCTTGTGCATTTGACGACTGGTGCCATCTATGCGAGGTTAGACCATCTGCGGAAGAAGCTGCGGAAAATTTTATAGCTTCTAAAACAGCCTGCCATCCTGCGGGCTACTGGGTGAGGGATGGAAATCCCCTCACTCATTTTTTGCAGGAGGACAACAGGATGGCATACAGGGTTAAGGCATACACGCTTCGGGAGGAATCCACGGAAAGCGGCACAAGGTATTTTATCAGCTTTAAGGACGGGCAGGGCAAATCCCACGAGTTGGAAGTGTCGGAACAGTTCTTTATGGAGTTTCGGCAGATGGAGCGCAGGAACAGGAATCTTTTCTAATGGGACGAGCGGCACAGGGAGTTTAACGAGGTATGGGACGAAACCCTTTACAGACGGGCGTTGCGTGTGCCTAAGAGCCTTGATGAACGCATGGTTGAGGAAGAACGGAATGAAACGCTCTATAAGGCGGTTGGGAGCCTTCCAGAGATACAAAGGCGGCGTTTCCTGCTCTACTACGAGTATGAGTTCAATTTTTACCAAATCGCCGCTATGGAGCATTGCACCGCTTCGGCAATACAGAAATCTGTTGCGATTGCAAAGGAGAAAGTAAAGGCGGAAATTGAAGAAATATCTCCAACCGTGACCGACACCGCCCGAAAAAGAAATCTGTTTTTTATTTGTGTGGGATTGGCGGCATTACATACTCTCACTTTTTTCCGTGGGAGTAAATCTATTTTTAAGGAGGTCAACGCCTATGTGCAACGAAAACAAAGACACCGCCCGAAAGGAGGAAAGCCATGCAGAAGTTACAGACAGTCAACGCCGAAACGCTCCTTTATGAACCGCTTGAGAAACCATCCTTTGTGGTGGACAGCCTTATCCCGACAGGCTTATCGCTGTTCTGCGGCTCACAGAAGATAGGCAAAAGCTGGCTCATGCTGAAGCTATGCTTATGCGTGTCGCAGGGAATCCCTTTATGGGATATGCCGACAATGGAGGGCGATGTGCTTTACCTCTGCCTTGAGGACACGTTCTGCCGCATACAGGACAGGTTATTTCGTTTGACGGACGAAGCAAGCGGGCGGCTCCACTTTGCCGTGGCAAGCTGCAAGCTGTCAGACGGTCTTATCGTGCAGCTTGAAGATTATCTGAAAGATTACCCAGACAGCAGGCTCATTGTCATTGATACCTTGCAGAAAGTCCGTACAGCTTCAAAAGACAATGCCTATGCAAGCGACTATGGGGACATCTCCCTCATCAAAGACTTTGCCGACAGGCACTCTCTGGCGGTCATTGTCGTACACCACATCCGAAAGCAGAATGACAGCGACGTGTTCAACAAGGTGTCTGGGACGACAGGATTAACGGGGAGTGCGGACGCTACCTTTGTTCTGGAAAAGGAGAAACGTGCGTCTGACACCGCCAAGCTGTATGTGACGGGCAGGGACACGCCTTATCAGGAATACACGCTGCGTTTCCGTGATTGCCGTTGGGAGCTTGTGGAGCGGAAAACGCAGGAGCAGCTTGCGAAAGAAACGATACCAGATGTCCTTTTTCGGTTGGTGGATTTTATGAGGGATAAGGAAGAATGGATAGGCACGGCAACGGAACTGTTAGCCGCTATGGGGGAAACGGAAACCATACCCACGGTGATTACGAAATGGCTGAATGAATACCGCACCACATTTTTAAGCGAGAACCGTATCTGCTACCAGTACAGCCGCAGGAAAGACGGCAGGCGGATTGCCCTTGCAAGGAGGGCGGGTGACAGCGGTGATGGTGGTGACAGCGATATTAGGATACCCCCCTGTTACTGTCATTGACGCTTAAAGCCATGTAAAGCTGGCGGCTCTGCTGCGGGTGACAGCAGTGACGGTGGTGACAGTGATTTTAGGATACCCTGCCGCTGTCATCCCTACGGGAGAACACCCCGTAAACGCAAAATGCAGGCGTGAGATTTACTCGCCCTTTTCGGTCGTGTAAAACCACCCCTGCGGTCAGAAAAATCATTCCGATTTTTCCGACTGCGTTTACAGGGTGTAACACACTACACTTTGCCCTGCAAAGTCGTGTGCCAGACGTTCCCTCTGGACTCCCTTAAGGCAGGGCTGTGCCCTGCTATCCTACGCCTTACGGCTTCGGATAAAAGAATGGCGGCATGACGGTGACGGCTCTTGCGAGGGGGGTATCCCAAAAACACCGTCATCATCGACATGACCGTCATGCAGGGGGTGAGGGTGACAGTTGCGGCAGTCGGCAGGGGGTATCCCAAAACTGCTGTCACCACCGTCACCGCTGTCACCCCAAAGGACGGTCACCCGCCGAAAGAAAGGAGGAATCCGCCTATGCCTTATGCAATCCTGCGTTTCCAGAAACGAAAAGCGGGCGGCGTTGCGGCTTGTGAACGCCACAACGAGCGGAAGAAAGAAGCCTACAAAAGCAACCCAGATATAGATATGGAACGCTCTAAAAACAATTACCATCTCATAGCACCACCAAAGTACACCTACAAGAAAGAGATTAACCGCATGGTAGCCGAAGCGGGGTGCAGGACAAGGAAAGACAGCGTGATGATGGTGGAAACGCTCATCACAGCTTCACCAGAATTTATGAACCAGTTACCGCCCGAAGAACAAAAAGCGTATTTCCAGACGGCTCTTGACTTCATTTCGGAGCGTGTTGGAAAGCAGAATATCCTCTCCGCTGTCGTCCATATGGACGAGAGAACGCCCCATATGCACCTCTGCTTTGTGCCGATTACGCCAGACAATAAGCTGTCAGCGAAAGCTATCTTAGGCAACCAGAAATCATTATCCGAGTGGCAGACCGCCTACCATGAGCGGATGTCCTCACGGTGGAATCAGCTTGAACGGGGGCAGTCCTCAATGGAAACCAAGCGGAAACACGTCCCCACATGGCTCTATAAATTAGGCGGCAGGCTTGATAAACAGTATGAAGAAATCGTGTCTGCCCTATCCGACATCAACGCCTTTAACGCAGGGAAGAAAAGGGATAAAGCGTTAGATTTACTCTCTGCATGGCTGCCAGACGTGGAGAAATTCTCTAAGGAAATCGGGAAACAGCAGGCGTATATCGACAGTTTGAAAGAGAGAATTGGGCAGGAATCAGACTATGCGGGGCGTATGCGTGATGAAAAGTACGAGCAGGAACTAAAGGTGCAGAAAGCGAATCAGAAGATATTTGAATTGCAGAGAACCAACGAGCAGATGGGGCGGCTGCTGTCAAAAATACCGCCCGAAGTGTTGGAAGAATTGCAGAAAAATCATAGAAGCAGAGCGAAAGAAAGGTAGATATGTGAATGAAGAAACAGGATTTTAAGGTGTTAAAGACCAAAGACTTGTACCCGTTCCCCGACAATCCGTTTCATGTGGCAGAAGATGAAACACTGTCAGAGTTAGCGGAAAGCATCAAGGAATTTGGCATTGTCACGCCGATAATCACACGCCCGAAAGAGGACGGGGACGGTTATGAAGTGATTGCAGGACAGCGGCGTGTCCGTGCTTCTGAACTTGCAGGGATAAATACCGTGCCTGCGTTTGTCCTGCCCTTAGACCGTGACCGAGCCATCATCACCCTTGTAGACAGCAATTTGCAGCGTGAGAATATCCTGCCATCGGAGCGGGCGTTTGCTTACAAGATGAAATCCGAAGCCATGAAGCGGCAGGGTTTCCGCACAGACTTAACCTCGTCACAAGTTGTGACGAAGTTGCGGACGGACGACAAGGTGGCACAGGGCTTCGGCGTGGGCAGGATGACCGTGCAGCGTTTTATCCGCCTGACGGAACTGATACCGCCGATTTTGCAGATGGTGGACGAGGGGAAAATCGCCCTCACGCCTGCGGTGGAACTGTCCTTCTTGAAGAAAGACGAGCAGGAAAACCTCTTTGCCACGATGGAGAGCGAAGAAGCAACGCCCTCACTCTCACAGGCACAGCGGATGAAACAGTTAAGCCAGAGCGGGCGGCTTGACATGGATACGATATTTGCGATTATGACGGAGGAAAAGGGCAACCAGAAAGAAACCTTGAAAATCAACACAAGCAAGCTGAAAAAATACTTTCCGAAGAACACAACGCCGAAGCAGATGGAGGAAACCATCATCAAACTTTTGGAGCGTGAGTTGCAGAGGAAACGCAACCGTGACAGCCGCTAATCTTCTTTTTTCGGGAAGTAAATACAGAGAGTTGAGGTATGGAGAATGAGAGAAATCCAGTATGAAATCGTAAAGGAAATCGCAGTATTGTCTACGGGCGACAGTGGCTACACAAAGGAAATCAATCTCATTTCATGGAATGGGAAAGAGCCGAAGTATGACATCCGCAGCTTTTCCCCGAACCGTGAAAAGTGCGGCAAGGGAATCACGCTGAACGCTGATGAAGCGGCGGCACTCCTTAAAGCATTACAGAAAGAATTAAACAGCGAGGATTAATGGTATCTGATTGGCAGGGCGGGGACATTTCCAAACTCTTCCCTGCCCTGTCTGGAAAGGAAGATTTAAGTATGGGCGAGGATAAGAAAGCAGATAAAAAGAGAAAGCGTATCGTGCCAAAAGCACCAGTGCAGATGATAATCAGCCGTGAATATGTCGGCACACAGACCGTTACAGAAGCGTTTGTCCCGATTATCTCCGAGGATATTCGGAAGAAGATTGCCGAGGGCGACACCTTCGACAATGAGGGGCTGTCCGCTTAGAATGTACGCAATGGGACATGAAAACAGATAGGACAGATACGGAGGTTTTACAGTATGGCAGGAATCAAAGAAGAAAAGAAAATCTATTTAGTCGGCATTTATTGCCGCTTATCTAAAGACGATGGTACGGATAACGAGAGTGCGAGCATTGCGACACAGAAATCCATCCTCACGGATTATGTGAAAAAGCAGGGATGGCACATAGCAAAAACGTATGTGGACGATGGTTATTCTGGTACAAATTTCCAAAGACCAAGTTTCCAGAATATGATAAAAGACATTGAAAGCGGTCTGATAAACTGCGTGATTACGAAAGATTTATCCCGTCTGGGGAGAAACTATCTTGATTGTGGGTTATATCTGGAAGTTTTCTTCCCAGAGCATAACGTGAGGTATATAGCGGTCAATGACGGCGTAGATACCTTGAATAAATCTGCTATGGACATCACGCCTTTCCGCAACATTTTAAACGAAATGTATGCCGCTGACATATCTGTTAAGATAAAATCGGCATATCGGGCGAGGTTTCAACAGGGGAAATTCATGGGAACTACCGCCCCTTATGGCTATATCAAAGACCCTGCCGACCACAACCATCTGCTGATAGATGATAAAGTGGCACATGTTGTAAAAGAGATATTCGACCTTGCATTAAAAGGGAATGGAGTTGCCAAAATTTGCAGACATCTTAATAAACAGCATATCCTACGCCCTGCCGCTTATGCGGCGGAGCGTGGCGAAACAGGCTTTGAACGTCATTTTGAGGGGAACGAGGACAAACGCTATATTTGGAGTGGGAACAGCGTGAGGAGCATTTTAAGAAGCCCGATATATGCGGGAAATCTTGTAGGCTACAAACGGATTGCCGCCAATATGAAAAGCAAGAAACGCCCCTCTAAGCTGCCCGAAGAATGGGAAGTGATACCCAATACCCATGAGGGAATAGTCACGCAGGAGGAATTTGATATTGTCCAACAGCTTATTACAAGTCGTAGGCTTCCACAGAACAAGGGAGGATTTGTAAATATTTTTGCAGGCGTTATCAAGTGTGTGGACTGCGGATGTGCTCTGCGGGCAATGAACGTACACAGGAGGAAACGCCCAGAGATTATCGACTGTGTACAGTATTCATGTAATAATTATGCAAGAAACGGAAGAAGCGAGTGTAGTGCCCACAATATAGAAGCAAGGGATTTATTCAATGCCGTTCTTGCCGACATCAACTGTTTTGCGGATATGGCAGTGAATGATGAAAAGGCGGTCAGGGCCATAGAAAAGCGGCTCACGGAAACAGACCAGAGCAGGGCGAAAGCATTAGAGAAAGAACGTAAGAAGCTGAACAAACGCCTTGCGGAACTGGACAGGCTGTTTTCCTCTCTCTACGAGGATAAGGTCATGGAGCGTATTACCGAGCGGAATTTTGAGATGATGTCGGGGAAATACCAGAAAGAGCAGCTTGAAATTGAAGCAAGGCTGAAAGAGGTGACGGAAACTCTTAATGAAAGCTACGAGAAATCACGGGGAATCCGTGACTTCCTCGCCCTTATCCGAAATTATCAAGGCTTAAAAGAACTGGATGCAACAGTTATAAACGCACTCATAGACAAGATACTTGTTTCGGAGCGTGAGAAGATGGCAGACGGAACAGTGAAGCAGGAAATCAAGATTTACTATAAATTCATCGGCTTTGTCGATGAATTACATATCATACCTACAAAACGGTGGGCAGCAATGCCCGCTAAAAATTGTACGGTGTGCGGCGTTGAATATGTCCCGGGCTCTGGTGCATCAAGGTATTGTCCTGCTTGTGCCAAGAAGATACGGAGGGAGAAATCAAACGAGAGCAAACGCAGGAGCAGAGAACAGAAAAGGATAGCATGTATGAACTGTCCGCAAAAAATGACCGACTGAGAAGGAACGGTCAGCGGGACTTATAAACTGACAAGGCAAGAGTAAAATATGGTGTTCAGTAAAAAACAGAAACTATTGACGGAGGTCTATATGAAAACTAAAAAAGTATTACCGTTAATCTCGCTCCTGTTTGTCGCTATAATGCTTTTGTCTGTTGGAATGATAGCAAAAGAGTATCGGGAACGCCAACAAGATATAAAAGGGTTTGAAAAATTATAGGATATTATAACCGAAGTTGAACAAACGGAAATGGCGGATAATGTTGAACAGACCGAAACACCGCAGGAACAGAAACAGTCCTCGCGCAATCTGACACCGTTATTTGAAGCAAACGGGGATTGTATCGGCTGGATATGTATTCCGAATACGGCGGTGAATTATCCGGTTATGTTTACACCCGAAGAACCTCAGAAGTACCTTCGTAAAAACTTCGAGGGTGAATACAGTGTGTCAGGTATTCCGTTTTTGGATGGGGCTTCTACCCCGGAATGTGACAATTTGATTGTCTACGGTCACAATATGAAAAACGGTACGATGTTTTCTGATGTTACACAATATAGGGATAAAGCATACTGGGAGGAACATCCGTACATTGAGTTTGAAACAGCAGGCGGATTGAGAATATACCAAGTCTTTGCGGTGGTTTGCCTGAAGAAAACAGATGAATGGTACGGCTTTTCCTGTTTTGAGAGCAAAGAGCAGTAACAAAAGGCAATTTCGGAAATTAAAGACAGGTCGCTTTACGATACCGGAATCGAGCCGCAGTTCAAAGAGCAGCTAATAACCCTTTCCACCTGCTTCGGAGACAGTAAAGACAGCAGAATGGTTGTGATAGGTGTTGAGCAAATAAGGTAACATACCACGGAGGTACTTATGGCTGAAACAAAAAGCAGGATTTTATATATTCTAATATACCTATGGCAAACACGGATGCCGAGCATTATGCCACAACCGGAGATATTATTACATACTTAAAGGAAAACGGTATCTCCTGCGACAGAAAAACCATACCGGGAGACATTGCGAAGCTCTGTGATATTGGTATTGATATTGAAGAAGAAAGAAGCCGTGAGAACCGCTATTCCCTGAGTAGTCATATGTTTACCCTGCCGGAAGTGAAGCTGCTGATGGATGCGGTGGAGTCCTCAAAGTTCATTACGGCAAGGAAAAGCTCGGAGCTTGCAGATAAGCTGTCGCAGATGACAAGCGTGTATCAGTCGGAAGAACTGAAAAGGAATATCTATATTTCCGAGCGTGTCAAACCGATGAATGAGCAGATCTACTATTTGGTAGACAATATCAATAGGCAATCAACCAAGGCAAACAAATCTCATTTCTGTATTTTCACTATAACCAATATCGTGAGGAAGTTTCTAATAACGACGGTAAGCGCTATCATTTCTCCCCCTACTTACTTCCATGAAGCTGGCAATGGATAATGGAATCAGGTCTATTGCATTTCCTTCTATATCAACGGGAGTATATAGTTTTCCGGTTGAGTTGGCAGCAAAGATTGCAGTACATACAGTAAGTAGGTTCTTGCAGAATAATCCGGATTGTTTTGATCTGGTGGAGTGGGTGCTATTTGATACTCATACTGAATCGGTGTATGAATCTGAGGTTGATAAGTTATAAAACAAATAAAATGACAAAAGGGAGTTTTATGTACGCTGAAAAAATAGAATATGATGATATTGAAATGTCGAGCAGGTTACGGAATATTCTCAGAAGAAATGGTTTTGAGTCATTGGAAGGATTGAGAGAATATCCAAAGGAACATTTTATAAAGTTTCGTAATATGGGGCAGGCGACACTACAGGAATTATATCAGATGCTTCAAAGTGACAAAGAGTTATTTATGAAGAAGAAAGTCCCGGTTTTTTATTCTCCAAAAGATGTTAACAGATGTATAGTGTATTTAGAAGATTCACAATGAATATAAAATGCTATCAAGCGTTTTTAAAACTAAGAAATTGGTATTTGTTAGGAAAGGAACTTTATTTATGACAGCTGAAACAGAGGCAATAAAAGCACAAATTCTTTCAACAGGAAACGCTGAAATATTGCTTGAGGAAAACGATTTTCTGATTGTAAAATGGATAAAACCGGAAATAAAATATAGTATGGCAGCATATCAATACGGGAAAACAGGAATGGCTAACAACTATCCATGGGAATGTAGTTTGACGGAGGAACAAATCGCATTTTTTCTGGAACATATCAATGCAGCTGTCGAGTATTTTAAATCAAAACATCATTATTTCCATCTTGAGGTTAAAGAAGTCTCCTACGAGAATATTGTTTCTATTGATGAGCATGGAATAAAATTTAGTGATTTGCATTGGTTGACATACAAAGAATGTACTATAAATTTCAATCGGAAATATCCCAACAGTAGAGGAAACTGTATCGGAGAAAGAAATATCACTGCCGAACCGCCATATATCGAATTGTATAGCACATACGCACATACTAAAATATTGTTTAATAAAAAAGGACTATTTCGGAAAAATAAAAACATGATAGATTTTCATAATTTGCAAAGACATATCAACGAGTTTGGCTATATAACTCTTGATTTAAGTTAAGAACAATTTTATCATTTATCTAACTGATAATTTCAAGTTTGTAGGGAACAACAGCTAAGACAATTTTATAATAAAACAGCGTCAGAGCATTTATGTGTAAAAGCATGAATGCTCTTTTTTTGTCCTTTCATGGACAAAGAACAAGAAAGCAGCTTTTGGACAAATTGTCCAGAAGTTCAAATAAAAATGCAGGAGGACACCTGATGTATAGCAAAAATGGTATTCCGTGGGTAAGACCACCCACACATGACAAGAAACACAGAGAAAATAATATCGGGAGGACAGAACAATGGTCGATGAATTGACGCAGGAGTCGTTCCAGACAGGAAAGGCGATTGTGACTGTCAGCGTAGATCTGATTACTGCCATTGCAGATGCGTGCAAGCGGTCTGAACAGCAGAATCCTGGTATGAGCGAGGAACAGAAGGAGACATTGCTCGGCAAGGTTGCCGATAAGGTAATGTCGAATTATACTATGCAATGAAACATTAGAGTATTAAGAGCGATAGGAGGACATGCCTGCCTCTCGTTTTAAGGGGATTGTTGCAAGCATGATTCTTTGATATAATCAATGCAACAGTTTAACAAATCGTTGTTTGTCTAAAAGGAAAATTCATAATCATATTAGTCATTTCGATGCTCTTGTCCCCAAAGACAGAAAGCATCTAATACAGGTTCTAAGGATTTTCCGCGTTCAGAAAGACTATACTCAACTCGTGGCGGAATTTCCCCATAATCTTTGCGGATAATAAGACCATCGGCTTCTAATTCTTTTAATGCTTTTGACAATGACCGGAAAGTTGCTGTTTCCATCTTACGCTGAAGTTCATTATACCTTGTTGGACCATCTAATTGCAGACAATAAAGGATAGGAAGTTTATATTTCCCGTCAACCAAAGACTTTGTATAGTAAAAACCAGTATTTTTAATACCATCTATCGCAAAACGACGTTGATCATGTATTTGATTATCTGACATAATAATTCTCCTGACACTATATTTAGATATAATATATGCTCTAAAATATCGTACTTGTTGTTAGCACATCCTCATGATACGATATATGCAGTAACGAATCAAGAGAAATGGAGATGAATGGGATGAAACATAAAGTTAAAGTAACAGTATTAGATAAGAAACTCTATCCAGAATTACAGCAACAGTATTGTGATAATCCAATTTCGGGTGCCTGTCCTTGTTACAATGTGGGAGATGAATTTATTTTTTACCGGGATGAGGAAAGAGATGATTTCTGGCACATAGGATTGAATACCCTGGTAAAGACCAGTGGTAATGCAGATACCGTTGCAGGTGGTCCGAAAATGCCATTCTGTTCTGAGGCATGGGATGCTATTTCACGCTATATTTATACCGGATTAGAAGGCGGTTCCATTATGAAGGGCTGGATGAAGAAGGAGAATGAAATGATTACCTGCTGTTCAGATGGAACAAGACCTGTCATTTTTAAGATTGAAAGAATTGATTATGAGGGGAAAGAATAGCAAATGAACGAAATCATTAAAGCAATGGAAGAACGCAGAAGCATTCGCAAATTTAAGCCGGATATGCCAGCAAAAAAAGATCTGGAGCAGATTATTGAAGCCGGATTATATGCTGCAAATGGCATGGGAAAACAGGCAACCATCACAATTGCGGTAACAAACAAAAACTTCGAGACAGATTATCAGCAATCAATGCAAAGATAGGCGGTTGGAAAGAAGGATTTGATCCATTTTATGGAGCACCGGCTATTTTAATTGTACTAGTGGATAAAAACTGGGCAAACAGAGTTTATGACGGAAGTCTGGTTATGGGAAATATGATGCTTGCAGCACATTCTCTTAATCTTGGAAGTATTTGGATTCACAGAGCTAAAGCATATTTTGATGCTAAGACCAAAATTCATTTGTTGAATTATATTGAATCAAGGACAGATAATAATATAGCGTTATTTGTGTCGTTAAACAAACCACACAGTAGACTTACTGAAAGCGGTGTGGAGTTACGATTACGAGAAATGGGGAAGAAGTTAGGTGTAGAAAAGGTACACCCACATAAGTTCAGAAGGACTATGGCCACCAGAGCAATTGAGAAAGGTATGCCGATTGAACAGGTACAGAAAATTCTGGGACATGAGCAAATAGATACAACGCTCAGATATGCAATGGTTAATTAAAACAATGTGAAGCTATCGCATCGAAAATATATTTCATAGATTGATTTGTAACGCAAAAGACGTTACAATAAAAGAAAAATGGAGGTGTATTCTATGGGAAAAACAGCAACATTAAATATAAGAGTAAATCCAGATGTAAAAGAAAATGCAGAAAGTGTATTGGCACAATTAGGGATACCAATGGCTACTGCTATAGATATGTATTTAAAACAAATATCATTAGTAGGAGGAATTCCCTTTCCTATTGTATTACCAAAAGCAGCTAATTCAGTGAATGCAGATATGATGTCTGTTACACAGATTCATCAAAAGTTAGAAAATGGATATGCCGATATAGAGAAAGGAAATGTTGAGGATGCAGCTAGTGCGTTTGTGGCATTTAGAGAGAGGCATTAATGAAGCAATATAAGGTGGAGATTACAAAAGAAGCTTTGCAGGATATGGAAGATATATACAATTATATTGCTATAGATTTGCTTGCTCCGGATAATGCAATGGGACAATATAATCGCATTGCTGATGAAATACTTACATTAGACACTTTCCCGGAACGATTTAGGATTATGGATTCTGAGCCGGAAAAGAGAATGGAGTTGCGTAGAATGCTCGTCGATAATTATTCAGTATTTTACACAATCCGTGACGAAAGGGTAATTGTAACGGATGTGTTATACACGGCATCTGATATAGAAGCACGTTTGAGAGGCGAGCTATAAAAGCATGCGTTTATTTGAATTTGTCGACTTGTTAATTTCCAATTTTTAGTGATAGGGAGATACACAATGAATGGTTTGATTATAAAGGTACTCAGCATAAGTATTGCGGTAGTAACCGTAGTATACTTGATTATTTATAAAGGAAATACCATGATTACAAAGATATTTAGCGTGTGTATTATAGCAGCAATGGTAATATACTGGATTGTTTATGAAAGAAATACAAGAAAGCGAAAAAAACAGGAATTACAGCGTGATGACTATTTATTTGCGAAAGAAAACGATTTGCCGTTACAGATAAATTGGAATGAGATAAATGATTTTTTGTCAGATTCCGGATATGGTGTAAATATGCCAATGGAGAATTGGTTTATGATGGATTGGGCGAGACAGCCTGTGTGGAGAATGGTATAAAAGAAGGAAAGTTTTCTATGAAAGGGTTTCAAGTGTTACAAGCTTTAAGTAACGATATGAAACACATTTTTTATGATGTGAGGTTTAATTATGACCGTGGTCCGGATATAGAAGATAAAAATAGGAAGTACGAAGCCGTAAAAAAGGTGTTGGATACAAAATACGCCGGTTTGTCAGAAGAAGTACGGAAGAATATATATGACCAATTTGTTAACATATATGAAAGAAAAATCTAATTATAATACAAAGGAGGAAGCTGTTGAGTTTTTAATGAATGAAACTAATCTTACATATGAAGAATGTTCTAAAGCCAACGATTTCCATATTAGACTAAATAAGAAAAATTAATATACAATTCCAGTTTGTTGGTTATAGTGAAATTCGTTTCGTGAAGACGCCAGAAAAAGTGTGGCAACGAATATTGATTAAATTTTTGAAATAGACATAAATTACCCAATGTTGAAGGGATATATAGATGCATATTGGGTGAAAAATTCCAATATGAAAAAATCACCCAATCAAAATGGGAAGAAGTTCAGAGGACGATGGGGAAATTGTTGAAATATGAAAAAATTCCCCAATTGCGGATGAATGTGTAGGGAAGGATTGGGTGAATATTTGGAATGAAAAAAAAACACCCAATGCAGGAGAAAATGTTATCGTAATGCGGTGCCATTCGCATTACGCTGCGCTTCATGCTCATGTCGCGCTGGCGCGCTATACATCCAGTCCGAAAATCAGCCGATTGTGAGCAAGCTCCCATGGCTGATTTCGTCCTGCCTGTGCACCGCTTGTAGAAACGCGCAAATTCCAGTTTGCCGAAATATCTTTCTAACTTTCCCTATTTTACAGGATTTTCAGCCCATTCATTAGTGAAATGATATGTATTTTCCCTTATTTTTGCCCTTATGAGATAATCGTAAGGGAAATAAGGGAAAGTTTTATTTAGTCGTTGCCTGCCACTTTATCAAGTAACTTTGCGGATTCCCGCTTGGCTTTTCTTGTGGAATGGGCGTAGACATTCATTGTGGTACTGACATCTGAGTGTCCTAACAGTTCCTGTACATCTTTCGGAGCTGCTCCATTTGCCAGAAGGTTGCTTGTGTAGGTGTGTCGCAACTGGTGAAAATGAAATCCTTCAAATCCATCCAGTTTCTGAGCAATCTTCCTGCAAACAATTCCTAACGTGCTTGGCAGTTCCAAACTTCCATCCGGTCTTAAGCAGACAAAGGATATTTCCTTATAATCTTCTGGAACATTCTCTGTTCCGTCCAGATGATAGAACTCATAGTAAACTCTGTTTTTGTCTTTTACTTCTCTGTAGTAGTTTTTGTGGTAAAGTTCTCCGTACTGCATTCGGTTTTTAAGTTGTTCCTTTCGGGCATTGCGAAGAATCTCTGCCAGTGTATCTCCAAAATCAACAATCCTTACCTTTTTTCGTTTGGTTGGTCCGATGATATTCTTGTGCCTTGAACCATCATATCGGATACTGCGTCTGATCGTAAGGCACTGTTCTTCAAGATTTACATCCTGCCATGCCAGACCACAGGCTTCACCGATACGAAGTCCTGCATAATAAGCTATCTGGATTGGAAGTATTGCCGGTGGATTGTAATCCTGTAGAAATTCAATCAGTCTTTCATAATCCTCTCGTGGAATTGGCTGTATATCGCCATCCATGTCATCATCAGAAAACAGGTCAACCTCATCCGTCTGGTATTTCAGCTTAATATACTGCATCGGATTGAAAGTGATATATTGCTTTGGTGATACTGCAAACCGGAATGACTGCTGTAATACTGCCGAGAAAGAACGAATGTAATCTTTGCTGTAACCTTTTCTTTCTGAACCATCTGGATAAGTGCCACCAAAGGAAAGCAGATCGAAGAAGGCTTGTAAATGCTCAGATGTTACATTTTTCAACTTTCTCTCTGAAATTGGATGCTTCTTGATGTTGGTAATAGCACCAAGGTAATTCTGGACTGTCCCATTACTGAGAGTACCGGTCTTTAATTCTTCCTCTGCCCATATATCAAGTAATTCTCCAACTGTAATATTTTCCGACTTTGCAATGAATTTCTTGCTTTCGTAATCGTCCATTGCCTGACGGAGCAGTTTTTCCGTTTCACTTTTGCTTTCTGTTCCAGCGTATTCTTTCTGAACCAGATTGCCGCTTGCATCTTCTACATAGAAGCGGTAGTACCATTTCTTTCCTTTTTTTCTTACAGATCCTTTTGCCATAATCGTGTGTCTCCTTTCGATATCAGACAATCGGAACTGATGAAATGCTTCTTGCGTGTAGGCATCTTATGGACAAGTCCATAAGCCAATTCGCCGCTCGTCAAATCTGTAAACAGCCTGACTTGCTCGTGCTCATTGTATCATAACTCCGGTTGTCGTTCTATACCGAATCGGAATCCTCATACAAAACTTCTGATAAAAGATTTTCAAGCCTTTGTTCTGCCATTTCCGGTTTCTTGGAATAGAGCCTTACAATATCTGCCATATCATTAAAGGCATTAACGGTATGGGTGATCTCCCGGAGAAACATAATCTCGTTATATTCATCATTCGATTCAAATCCCATTGCCTTTGCAATATCCGCTTCATTCGTGTTGCCCTTGTAATTCTTGCAGGCAAACTGGAATGATTCAAGAAACAGGTTATATTGCTTTAACATCAACAGCAGTAAATCTTTGGAAAAAGCATCTTCCTTTTTACTAAGGTCGAGAGGTAACTGTTTGAGAATATCGCCCATTGCATCACGAATCTGTAATTCTTTCTTATCCGTAATATCGGTTTCGTATTCATCGGTTTCCCCCTTGAGCCATTCAATAGATACATGAAGTGCTTCCGAAAGACCTTCCAGCACCATCTTTTTGGTATTGTCAATCGAACCATTCTCATAACGCAGGATTGTGGAAGCGGTAACTCCCATCTTCTCTGCAACATAAGGCTGTGTCAGATTTAATTCCAGACGACGCTGTTTTGCCCTGCTACCTATCAGCTTGCGTAGTTCTTTATCTTTCATGCTGATTGCCTCCTTTTTCGGTATGTATGAATTATAGCATGTACCTCACATAATTGCAATATGCAATATAATAATTATTTTTAAAATTTCATAACGCTTGACAACACAATATAAAACCGCTATACTAACAGCACAACAAAAATTGCATAATGCAATTTATAAGGAGGTGACAAGATGACGGAAAGAAAGATTGCATTATCCATCGAGGAAGCAGCCGACTATACAGGAATTGGCAGAAACACTTTGAGAAAGCTGGTTGAATGGAAGAAGCTTCCGGTATTAAAGGTCGGAAGAAAAGTCCTTATTAAAACTGACATTCTGGAAAAGTTCATGGAAGCCAACGAGGGGCGTGATCTGAGGGATAAAGGAAATGTAAAAGCTGTCACAAGAAATGTGGCAACTTAAAAAGGCGGCTTCCTAAGAAACCGCCAAAGGTTCTATCAGACCGAAGCCATGATATACCTACACGCAAGAGGATTATACCATGTGCTTCTCCTGATATGCAACCGGGAACTGTTGTTTATCGGAAAAAGAAAGGATGAAGACGATATGGCGAAATCAACAAAGACTTATGAAGAAAGAATACGTGCATTAGAGAAAAAGGAACAGGAAAGCATTGAAGCTACAAAAAAGCTCATTGCACAGCGGAAGGAACTGGAAAAGCGAAAGAAAGCAGAGGAAAGTAAAAAACGAACCCATAGGCTCTGTCAGATTGGTGGCGCAGTGGAATCGGTTCTTGGCTGTCCGATTGAGGAGGAAGATTTACCAAAGTTGATAGGCTTCTTAAAAAGGCAGGAAACAAACGGAAAGTTTTTCTCAAAGGCGATGCAGAAAGAGCCACTTACAGATATGGAGGAAGTGTAATGGCGGAGGGAGTGGTTTTTCCATTCCCTTCATTGCCTTTGAATGAAGGGCGCACTTATGGACAACCAGAGGTCGTCCTTATAAGTTTGCCACAAGTGGCAACCGGTCTGCGCTTACGCTTGCCGGGCTCGTTCCGTCGGCGGGGCTTTCAGCCAGACCTGCTCATGCCGCAGGGGGCACTCTTGCGCAGAGGGCGTTCCGACAGCTTCACTTCTGCCAAACCAGAAGAAGATGCTGTCGGAAATCAATGCCGGATACGGCAGAAAGGGGGAATCGTATCATGGCGATATTTCACTTTACAGTAAAGATTGTCGGGCGCAGTAAAGGAAAATCTGTCATATCCGCATCGGCATATCTTAATGGAGATGTGATGAAGAATGAGGAAACAGGCAGAATCAGTTACTATACTTCCAAAAAGGAAGTCGTCTACACCAGTCTGATGATGTGCGAAAATGCACCTCCTGAATGGCTGCATGTACCGGAAGAAAATATAAAAAGGTTTCAACAGTCTATCCGTTATAAAAGAGCGGATGATAAAGATGCCGCACTGGAAAAGTTTAAAATCACATTTCAGAAACAGCGTCTATGGAATGAGGTATTGAAGATAGAAAAAAATGCAGATGCACAGCTTGGACGCTCATTTGAATTTTCCCTGCCGAAAGAATGGAGCAGACAGGAACAGATTGATTATACAACCGAATATATTCAAAAGACTTTCGTGGATAAGGGAATGTGTGTCGACTGGAGCATACACGATAAGGGCGATGGAAACCCACATGTGCATTTACTTGTAACCATGCGACCATTCAATCTGGATCATTCATGGGGCAGCAAAGAAGTCAAGGACTGGGATTTTGCCAGAGATACTGACGGAAATATCGTGGTTGATGAATCCCACCCGGACTGGTGGCAGGATAAGAAAAATCCTGACCGGCATGGAATCCGCATTCCGGTACTTGATGAAAACGGAGTACAGAAAGTCGGGGCAAGAAACCGAAAACAATGGAAACGGGTTCTGACCGATGCTACCGGCTGGAATAATCCAAAGAATTGTGAGTTATGGCGAAGCGAATGGGCTGGGATGTGTAACCGGCATTTATCCATAGACAATCAGATTGACCACCGCTCTTATGAAAGACAGGGCAAATTAAAAATCCCTACGATTCATGAGGGTGCGGATGCAAGAAAGATTGAGGAAAAATATCTCACCGGACAGATATGGAATGGTTCATGGAAGGTAGAGGAAAACCAGATGATTAAAAAACAAAATGCACTATTGCAAAAGGTAATTGAAACCTTTGGTAAGGTATCCGGTGCATTGTCGATGTGGAGGGAGTGGTTGAATGACATTAGAAGAAAGCAAAGAAGTAATTCCCATGATGGAAGCAATGATTACACAGATAGAGGAACAGCAGAATATCATGGCAGAGATGCTTCAGGAAATACAGGAAAAGGACGAGAAGCTGATGTGCTTTCAGGAGCAGGAAGAACGATTGCAGCAATTAGAGAGCGAATTATCAGAACTGCTTCAAATCTTGCCGGATACAGAAGAACTGTTGATACTTCTGGAAGAAAAGACAGACCAGATACAGAAGCTTACAGACGAAAATCAGCAATGGCAGGAATTGGCACAGAAATTAAACAGCGAGAACCGGCTATTGCAGAAACAGAACAGCGAATTACTGAACTTGAACAGCAATTAGAGAAAGGAAGGTCGATTGATGAACGAATTAAGAAACTCAAAGAGCGACGATCAACTGGAAGAGTTGCTTCTGCTGACAGAGCAGATGCAGGAAGAACTCGACCAGAAAGACAGGACTATCCGGGAACTGAAAATGCAGCTCGACGAATCGCTGACCTTGAACGAGAGGTTAAACAGCGAGAACAGAGCAGGGAACATTCAAGCCTTAAAGAACGACTTGAGGAAAACAAAAGAATTGTTGCAGAGAGAGAAAGAGAAAACGCACGCTGCCGAAATCATGACAGAGGAATGTCAAGATAAGCTAAGGCAGGCAGAACAGGAACGGGACTATGCACTCTCTCATCAGAAAAAAGTAGAGATACCGGTTGAAAAGCCAGTACTCTATCAAAAGTGTGGGAACTGTAACCTGACAGCTTATCTGAAAGCCAAGGAAAAGTATGATACGCAGAGAGAAAAACTGGCAGGCAGATATAAAACAAAAACAGCCATGTATGAAGCATTGATGTTTCTGCTGATATGGTATTCCGTATCAACTACTCTTTTTCAGATGATACGGTCAAAAATATTTATTTCTGATTGCGTGGTATTCTTTGATACAATCGCCACTTTTATACAGACCATTGCAGGGTGGATTATACTGACAGGAAAGAACATGGCACAGATTAGTAATGGAATATCCAATCCTGTCGTTGCCGGAATTGTATATTGGCTGATAAGAATACTGATCTGCGGTGGATGTTTGGTGGGTGCTGGAATACTTGTAGCATTTATAGAGATAAAGATTGCAGAGTTATATAAGAAGTGCTGTTGGGATATGATTACCATAATGGTAATACTTATAAGCATGGCAACAGCTATCTACTTTGGGAAGTGGATAAAGACAACATTGCCAATCAATCTGCTATTTCTCTTATTATTCGTGCAACTGGTATATGTTGGAATCAGGTGGTATGTAAAGGGATGGCGAGAAACAAGGGGATATCATTAAAACAAAAATACCGATATTTTATTGGTACTATATGTCTTTACTTTCGTGCTAATATATATTATCATATTAGCACGAAAGGAGAAAGCATATGACTCAGTTTGAAAAATTAGATTTGTTGTTGCGTGAATGTGGAGGGACAATTCAGACATTTCAAGTTCTAAATAATGGAATTAGTAAGTCTGTGTTTTATGCATATGTGAAGGAACGAGGATTAGAACAAGCTGCTCATGGTGTGTATGTATCGCCGGATACGTGGACAGATGCAATGTACCTTTTGCATTTACGTTGTGGTCAAGCTGTATTTTCTCATGAAACTGCATTGTTTTTTCATGATTTAACGGACAGAGAGCCTTTGAAATACACCATAACAGTAAGAACTGGATATAATCCAAGTCGTTTGCAGGAAGACGGTTTTCAAGTGTACACAGTAAAAAAGGATTTACATGAAATAGGAATCATAGCTATGCAGACATCATTCGGACATTCCGTTCCCGTTTATGACATGGAGAGAACAATTTGTGATCTGCTTCGTAGCAGAAAAAATGTTGAAATGCAGGTCTTTCAAGACGCATTGAAACAATATGCAAAACGTAAGGATAAAAACTTACGGATGCTTATGAAATACGCAGCTATGTTTCATGTTGAAAACATACTTAGACCATATTTGGAGGTGTTACTTTAGATGATAACAACGGCAAGACAATTAAAGGATTTAATTCGTAATATGTCAAAGAAAAAATCCGCAGATGCACAGATTTTGATGCGGAATTATATGATGGAACGTTTTTTAGAACGAATTTCTTTATCAGAGTATAAAAACCAGTTTATATTAAAAGGTGGAATGCTTGTGGCGGCAATGGTTGGTCTGGATGCCAGAGCTACTATGGATCTGGATGCTACCATAAAAGGCACTAATGTTAGTGTGGAGGATGTAGAAATGATTATATCCCAAATTATATCAATTCCACTGGACGATGGTGTTTCATTTCGGGTCAAACGGATATCGGAAATCATGGAAGAAGCAGATTATCCTGGTGTTCGTGTAAGCATGGAAACGAAATTTGATGGTGTAATCACACCATTAAAGATTGATATTTCTACAGGGGATGTAATTACACCAAGAGAAATCAAGTACAAATTTAATCTTATGCTTGAAGACCGCACTATTGAGGTATGGGCATATAATCTGGAAACGGTATTGGCTGAAAAATTGGAAACTGTTGTTAGTCGAAACGTTACAAATACACGAATGAGAGATTTTTATGATATTTATATTTTACAAAAGTTGTATGGAGAACAACTCCAAAAACAAGTTTTATGGACTGCACTTGTGGCTACAGCCAAAAAAAGGGGAACATTAGACCTGATAGAAGCTGAGGATATAAGAGAAATATTTGATGAAATTGAATCAAGTCCGGTTATGGAGACCTTATGGAAAACATATCAAAAAAATTATTCTTATGCTGCTGATATTTCATGGCATGCAATTGTGAAGTCAATCTGTGCATTATATGGAAGTATATTGGAGAATATGTATGACACATAAAAAACTGATATGTAAATTACGTTAGCATTTTGAGTTGCCTAAATTCGAAAGTTAGGAAAATCTTAATAATTTCTCAGGCAATCCATTGTGAATTTAGATGTTGTATTTGCTATACTTAATTGGAAATATGAGCAAAGGAGTTGAAAATATGTCTGAAAAGATATTGATTATAGATGACGAGCAAGATATAGCGGATCTGTTGGAGGTCTACTTGAAAAACGAAAATTACGTCGTTTATAAATTTTACTGCGCAACGGATGCCATGTCGTGTATTGAAAGCGGCGACATTGATCTTGCCATTCTGGATATTATGCTCCCGGATATGAACGGCTTTTCACTTTGCCAGCTTATCCGAAAGAAATACACTTATCCAATCATAATGCTAACGGCTAAAATTGAGGAAACGGATAAAATAACGGGGCTGACATTTGCTGGGGTTAGATAGCGATACTTTTTACATCTACCATGTTGCGGCGGTCATGGTTGACAACTTGCGTCGGCTCCTGCTCGGTATCAACCTGTCCGACAAAGCTATAATGGATTTCGATTTTCCGGGTGTTGGTTTCCCGGTCTAATTCATGTATCAAAATACGGTCGATAAACTCATGGACGTTTTCATAGGTCAATTCCTGTATGTCGCTGTATTTCCCGACAATCTGAATAAACCTTGATATATCCCTTTTTCGCTCGGTAACGGTTGCGATCTGCTGTTGTAACTCGTCTATCCTTGCGGCAAGGGATTTCTTTTCGTCCTCATAGCCGGAAGTTAGAAACACAAACCGTTCATCTGTCAGTCTGCCTAATGCGTTGTCCTCATACAGCTTGCGGAAAAGCGTGTCAAGTTCGGTCATACGCGCCTGTGCTTTGAAAAGTTCCTTTTGCTGCTGCGCTAATGCCTTTCTCGCTTCCATGTCGCCGTACTCGGTAGCTTTACAGATAAAGTCCTGTTCGTGTTCCTTAACATACCGCAAAACCCGCCGCATATCTTCCAGCACTAAATCAAGAAGTACGTTTTTGCGGATATAATGAGAGGTACACTCGCTGCCTGTCCTTGCCCTGTTGCGCCATGCGCCGCAAGAATAGGAAAACTTGCGCGGCTCGATATTTACGCCCTGTTGGTAATACATCTTATGTCTGCAACCAGCGCAAAACAGCAAGCCGGAAAAAATATCAATCTCCGCTGCTTTTGTCGGGCGGTGGCGGGTAGCAATCCGCTTTTGCGCAAGTTCAAAGGTTTCCTCGTCAACAAGCGGCTCATGGGTGTTTGGGAAGAAATAGCGTTGTTCTTCTTCGTTCTTCCGGGTCTTTTTCGACTTGTAGGATACCTTGTGAGTTTTCGCGGTTATGGTATGCCCTAAATATTCCTGCCTTGCTAATATGTCATAGAGCGTTTTGTCCGGCCAAGTATAGGGGGCGATCATTGCCCGCTGATACCGCGCCTGTCCTGTACGCTGATAGCGCAACGCTCCAATCGTCAAGACTTTGTTTTCCGCAAGCCATTTTTGGATTTCGCACATACGCACGCCGCTAACAAACATAGCGAAAACCTGTTTGACAATCGGCGCGGTTTCCGGGTCGGGTATAAGGTGGTGGCGGTTGTTCGGGTCTGGGATATAGCCGTATGGATATTCCCCGTTGACGCGCTCGCCTTTTTGCGCCTGTGCCTGTTTAACTGCGCGGATTTTCTTGCTTGTGTCGCGGGCGTAAAACTCGTTAAACCAGTTCCGCAAGGGGGTAAACTCGTTATCCTCCCGCGCTGTGTCAACTCCGTCGTTGATCGCGATATAGCGTACTCCGTTTTCGGGAAATACAATCTCTATGAGTTCGCCCGTTTTCAGATAGTTTCTGCCAAGACGGGAAAGGTCTTTGGTAATGACCGTCGCCACTCGTCCGGCTTCCACTTCCTGCAACATCGCTTGCAGCCCCTCGCGCTCAAAACTCACGCCGGAAAATCCGTCGTCCACAAAAAACTTTGTGTTCAAAAAATGGTGTTCGTCCGCATAGCGTTGAAGTATCATTTTTTGGTGCTGTATGCTTCCGCTTTCTCCGGCTTGCATATCCTCTTGACTTAAACGGCAGTAAAGGGCGGTGATTTTATTCGACTGTAACATTAGTCCTCCTTTCCGACAGCCGAATAAACAGGTATAATGTGTTGCTATCATTATACCATATCCCGCCGCCTAATGCACTACTCGGACGCTAAAAATCCCGGATTTCCGGGCTTTTTCTGCAAATCCTTTACAATGAGTTTCTCAATCTTTTTATGGATTGTATCGGTTGCCTTTTCACTCGGCAACGCTTGAACAAGATAGGTGATTTTCCCTATTTTGCGTTCGGTTGTAATTGTCTGTTTTTTATCCATTAGAAAAACCTCCTTTTCCTGTATGGATAAACTATATTCGTCAAAAGGCAAAAACGGGCGGTTGTTAGCTGCAACCTCACGGGAGTTTCACCCCGGCCCATGCTTATGGGTGCGCCGCGCAATACTTTGAGGGTGTTCAACGCGGGAGTATCATTGTGCCGCCTTGTATGTCGTCGCCCACAAGCTGCTAAACCTGTTTTACGGCGCGGTAGTTCTCGCTCGGCTTTTCCCCTATGGGGAAAAGCTGTCATGGCGTACCCGCCGACTGGCTCGGTACAGACGGAATGTACCCGTTTGCCTGTTATGCTGCGCACCAAAGGCCGCTTTCTTTGTCAAAGAACAATAGGCTTTGTCGGCCTGCAAAAGCACATCAACAGCGGATATGCTTTTGCGGAACGACAAATAGCCCATAACGGGAAGCGTGGAAAGGGGACACGCTCCCCGCATGGGCTAAAAGATTATCCTACATGAAAAGCAAGGGTGCGGGTAATAAGGCGCACTTGCAGCCTGTTACGCATTTCCTCGTCCACATAGGAATAGGTATTGCCCGCGTCGTCTTTCAGCGTGCGGGTACAAAGTTTCGCTATGTAACCCTCGTAGTGCTTCAAGATCGCGCACATGGCGGTTGTGTCGCCGTTTGCCGCTGCGGAAATGACAGGGAACGGCAACAGATTTTCAGACTTCCTAACGGTATTCATCATCTGCTTTTCCCTCCAAATACTGTTTGATTTTCGCAAGCGCGGATTTCCTGTGCCGGAAAACCGTCGTGCGTACAACATTCAGCAGTTCGCCAATTTCCGCGTCGCTCATATCCAAGAAGTAGGACAAAAGGATAATGTCGCGTTTCCTTTCGGGCAAAGCGTTAAGGGCTTCGGCAAGCAGTTCATTTTTGACGAGTACATCAAAGCCGGACACTTGAAAACGGAAATAATCGCTTTCGTATTCGTCCGTTGTGAAAAGCTGCGCGAGTTCGCTTTCGCTCAAATCCGAAAAAGTAACTTCGCGTGCTGCGCGTTTCGCAAGAGTGCGGCGGTGGCTTTTCGCTTCGCCGACCAAAGTTTTCTTTGCTAATGCGTCGTACTGATGTTGTATTCTTTCCTTGTCGGAAGAAGATAGCTCCATAGAGTTCACCTCCTTCCCGCGTGGAGTAGAGGACGGGAGTTAAGGGCTTGTCCTCTCTGCCCCTTTCGCTCCGTACCCGTTCGGGAGATGGCTCTTGAGTGCGCTTTTCAGAAAAAAGTTGAAAAAAGCAAAATGCGCCCGTCCGCAAGACGCGGACGGGCGCAAAGGAAATGTAAGCAGTAGCTAAATGTATTGACAGTTCACATTCATAGCCGGAATATCCCGCTTGCGGAGCATAGCTTTTTTTGACCGCAAAGCATTAGGCGGGTTACAGTAAATAAAAATGGACACGGCGATACCTCCCCGATACCGCCGTATCCTTAAAAAAGGGCGACTTTAATACACTACCCGCAATCCATTCTATAATAGGGAACAGCGGCTTTTGCGCAATATTAAATAAAAAAGCCGATAACACATAGGTTTTTTGACCTAATGCGTTATCGGCTCTGCGTCTATGCGTCTGGCACTTTTAATCATTTTTTTTTGAATTTATTATATGTGTTAGCTAACTGTCCACAAGCCGCGTTAATCTCTCTGCCATGAGAAACTCTCATAGTAACTTCAAGTCCTGCTTGCTCTAATTGATGTTTGAATGCAACTATTTCCCGTTTCTGTGGTGCTTTAATTCTTGAATTGCTTGTTGGGTTGTATTGTAACACGTTAATCATAACTTTTTTGCCCCGAAACCATTTTGCAAGTTGTCTTACATCTGAGGGCCGGTCATTTATACCCGGTAAAAGCAAATACGCAAAGACAATTTTGCGATTATGCCTTTCAGAATAGGATAAGGCTTGCTTAACAACATCTTCAATAGCATATATGCGCATGTGAGGAATAATACGATTTCTTGCAGATTGTGTTGCTGCGTGTAAAGATATTGTCAACTGAATTTTAAGATGTTCCTCGCGCAATTTTTTTAATTGATCGACCGGACCAACTGTTGATATGGTAATGCCGTCGGTTGGAAAGTTGAGCCCATATCTATCTCGGAGAATATGGATTGCTTTTATCAAGTTGTCATAATTGAATAAAGGCTCTCCCATACCCATAAAAACGATACGGTTTACTTTTCGACGCAACAATATAATCTGTTGTACGATTTCTGACGATGTTAGATTACGAACAAAGCCATTTCGCCCGGACTCACAAAAAATACAACCAACAGGACAACCGACTTGTGTGCTCACGCAAACAGTTCCACCATCTCGCCGCTTGATAAAAACCGTTTCAATGTATTTGTTGTCTTTCAGTTCGTAAACATACTTTTCAGTATCACTGCTTTTGCAAATATTTTTTACCAACATTGATAGATTTTTTTTGCGTGGTAATTGCTTATATAATTCTTCATATAAGGCTTTTGCTTCATTCTCGCCAATAACTTCCGACATTTCTTTGTAAGTAAATCCGTATGGATCATTCCGTACTTCCGCAGGCGTATATTTAGGTAAACGTTTCATTTTTATATCCTTTCTTCTAAATAATAAAAGTTTGTTTTTCTGTATTTTTGATTACAATCTCTAATTTTTCTACATCAATGATATGCGTCAATTTGCATTTAGGGCAGAAAAGAGGAAAATCTTTTAATACAGTATTATGAAATACTTGAACTCTCGTCTTTCCGTTACAAATCGGACATTTTATCCAATATTTTTTAAGCATTATATTTCACTCGTCCTTTTTACACAAAAAAATGCAGGTCAATCCTCAACATGAGCATTGACCTGCATTTATAATGCACAGAGCAGTACAACAAAACTAAGGCATAGCTTGCACTATGTCTATACTATATCTATACGTCGTTAGTTTTTTGTATAGCATCCGCAAAATAAGCATGACAAAAAAGCCCATGTTGAAAATGGGAAAATCCTTTTTTTCAATGCTTATCTAATACGCATGCTATGCAACATAAACGCCACCTCCTTTTACTTAAATTTTATTTTATCAGAAAATCAGTCTACTGTCAATACACAACAGGAAGTATTTAACCTAATGATATGAATTGTGTGGACATATCCAAAAAGAAAGGTGAACTGTAAAATGTAACAGGGTGAATGAAAATGGCAAAAAGACCCGTACCATTGTACGACTTTAAGGCTTTCGGGGCAGCTATAAAAGCCGCGAGAAATGAATACGGCGAGAGCCGCAAAAAGGTAAGCGACGAGTTATATATTTCCCCGCGCTACCTTGCGAATATCGAGAACAAGGGACAACAGCCGAGTTTACAGGTATTCTATGACCTTGTAACCCGGTATCATATTTCGGTAGATCAATTTTTCTTCCCGAACAGCAATGCGGAGAAATCCACCGGGCGGCGGCAGCTTGACGCGCTGCTGGACGGTATGAGCGATAAAGGCATACGGATTGTAACCGCAACAGCAAGGGAGATAACGGAAGTCGAAAAAGCAGAGGATTAACCTCACAATATGAGAAATCGGGAGATTGCAGCGCATGGCGGCTGCAATCTTTTTTTGCGTCCAAAATCAAAGGAACGCGCAACAAATACCGCCTTTCGGTGGGGGTATGGAGTAGATAGCAAGCACAGCAAACGAGTACCCGTTTGCGGAAAATGCTTGTTGGGATAATCCCAAACCCTTATACCGAAAGGCGGTGCGGAAATGGAAAACCGAAAGAGAAATATACAGATGAAGTTTTACGTTACGGAAGAAGAAAAGCGGCTGATCGACGAGAAGATGAAGCAGCTTCCCATAAAGCAGTATGGGGCATACTTCCGTAAAATGGCGATAGACGGGTATATTCTTGTCGTTGACCGAAGCGACACAAAAGCATATATCCGGGAACTGCAAGCGGTGAGCCGGAACATCAACCAAATTGCAAAACGCGCCAATGCGACGGGGACGGTTTACAGGCAGGATATAGAGGACATTAAAAAGGCGGTGGACGAGATATGGCGGTTACAAAGACGCACCCTATTAAATCAACCTTAAAGGCTGCGATAGACTATATCTTAAATCCCGAAAAGACAGACGGGAAGCTGCTTGCGTCCTCTTTCGGCTGCGGGCTGGAAACCGCCGATATTGAGTTTGCATGGACGCGGGAAGCTGCCGGAGATCGCGGCACACATTTAGGGCGGCACTTGATACAATCCTTTGCGGTGGGAGAACAGTCAATGCGGAGCATATAGCCAACAGAGGTGTAAACATCAATACTGTTGCGCTTGGGATTGTATTCTGCAAATATTGTTCTCATCGTATTAAATCTCCTTATCGTTAAATCAATCATTTGTTGCAAAAATCAGAAGCATTTCAATCAGTTCACAATGTCACTTTTATTTTGTGTTATACTGTTTTATATAATTTTCTTGCCCTTGTTTTTGCCCTTATCAGAGTTCGTAAACACTGGTGGGACGATATAACGCAAGGGAAACAATAAGGGAAAGCTCACCTGCGATAAACTTTGTGTTTTCAAGGGATTGAGAGATATTTGATAATAAAATATAACAGTTATTAAATCCCTTGGAATATATGAAATCTCAATTCAAGTTTATAGAGTTAAAAAATATAAGTTAAGGAGGCATGTATTATGAAAAAAGTAATCTATCTGCTTGTATTATGTATGGTGCTGGGAATGGCTGGATGTGGAACGAATCAAGAAAATAAAGAACCTGTGTCTGGAAATGTGTCCGTAGAAACAGAAAATAAAGAAAATGATGATGTAGTACAAAATGAGCAAATAGCAGATACTGGCTCATATCCTCCATGTGTTATGGTTGATGGTGTTATATATAAAGACACAGGATATGTAGCGTCAATGCCTGGTTGTGGAACAATGGATGGAGAAATTGTGTCAACAGTGGCAGGGACAGAGTTACCATCTGAAAATAATCAATCAAATTTCGGAAGCGGATATCATTATCAAAGGAGTTCTGAAGGTCAGCTCATAGTAGTCATTGATGACGAACGAATCATATTTAGAGATATTGAAAAAGATGATACGTCTATTCCAATAGAGGTTATCAATTTTAATGCAAAAGTAAAAAAAATTACCGATGATGGAGAACTTCTTGTAACGCATGTGAGTACAGCTGAAGGCTTTTGTCAGATGAATGATGGAGAGTATTATGTATCGGCAGAAAATTTAGCGGAAGATGTTCAGGTGGGAGATATCGTTACAATATGGTTTAATGGAATGATTCAAGAAACATACCCTGCTCAATTGGGGGTAGTTTATAGAATCATTAAAACACAATAATTAGTCAAATTCCAGTTTGTAGGGAACAACAGATAAGACAATTTTATAATAAAACAGCGTCAGAGCATTTATGTGTAAAAAGCATGAATGCTCTTTTTTGTGCATTTATGGATAAAGAACAGGAAAGCAGCTTTTGGACAAGTTGTCCAGAAGTTCAAATAAAAATGAAGGAGGACACCTGATGTATAGCAAAAATGGTATTCCGTGGGTAAGACCACCCACACATGACAGAAAGCACAAAAAAGCAAGGGGAGAGGAATTGGGATAAGCATGAATGTATTTGCAGTAGTGAAAGAAAATGTCACTGCAAGGCAGGTGGCTATGCAGTATGGCATCAAAATCAACCGGAGTGGGCTGGCTTGTTGTCCGTTTCATAAAGACAAGACTCCCAGCATGAAGATTGATAAGAGATACTATTGTTTCGGCTGTGGAGATACCGGAGATGCGATAGATTTTGTGGCAAAATATTTCGGGCTTGCACCAAAGGAAGCTGCAATGAAGATTGCATCTGACTTTGGACTGAATTATGACGCAACCAACCGGGCACCACCGAAAAAGATGGCACCAAAGAAAACACCGGAGCAGATACTGGATGAAGAGCAGAAGCAGTGTTTTTGTGTTCTGTCAGACTATTATCATCTGTTAAGGAAATGGAAAACAGAATATGCACTGAAGAGCATGGATGAGGAATGGCATCCCTGCTTTGTAGAAGCTCTGCAGAATATCAGTAAAGTGGAATATCAGCTTGATACTCTCCTTGAAAAGGATATCCCTGACAGAGCTTCTGTTGTTTCTGACATTGGAAAGGGGGTGAAGTCGATTGCAGGAAGAATTGAAGAGTATCGGAGAAGTCAGGGCGATGCTGGAGAGCACAGAAAAGGGAGAAGTCAGGAAAACAGTCGGTAACTATCGTCTGATTTTGATGAATGACCCTAATCTGCAGGGTGCATTCCGTCTGAACATGTTTACGGATAAAATCGACATTACAAGGGATTTGGGATGGTATCGTGAAAGCGACAGCCTGACGGATGTTGATTTGAAATTCCTTGTTGTCTACCTTGAAAAGCATTATGGATTATCCAACGAAAAGCGGATTGAGGATGTGATAAAGGTCGTGGCAAATGAAAACAGATACCATCCGGTTCTTGACCGCATCAATTCCATAACATGGGATGGCAGGGAGAGGATACGCTATGCACTGCATCATTTCTTAGGGGCAGAGGTCAGTGAGTACACCTATGAGGTAATGAAGCTTTTTATGATAGGGACGATAGCAAGAATTTCATGCCCGGGCATCAAGTTTGAAGTAATGCTCTGCCTGGTAGGTGGTCAGGGAGCCGGTAAATCCACTTTTCTGCGTTTCCTTGCCATGGAAGATGACTGGTTTACGGATGACTTGAAGAAAATGGATGATGATAATGTATACCGAAAAATACAGGGGCATCTGATTATAGAGTTCCCTGAAATGGTGGCAATTCTCAATGCCAAGAATGTGGAAGATACCAAGTCCTTTATGAGCAGACAGAAAGACACTTACAAGACCCCATACGACAGGCATCCCAAAGACCACAAGAGGCAGTGCGTGTTTGCCGGTTCATCAAATTCGCTGGATTTCCTGCCTATGGACAGGTCGGGAAACCGAAGATTTCTGCCTATTCTTTGCAATATGGAAGAGGCGGAAACTCATATACTCGATGATGAAAAGACATCAAGGGAATATATCGACCAGATGTGGGCAGAGGCTATGGAAATCTACAGGAGTGGCAAATGCCAGCTGAGGCTTCCGAAAGAGATGGAAAAAGAGCTTTGTGAGTATCAGAAGCAGTTTATGCAGGAAGATACCAAGAAAGAGCTGATTCTTGACTATTTGGAGCATTACGAGGGAAGCATGGTATGTTCAAGGCAGTTATATTCTGAGGCATTGGGAAATGACGGAAATCCGGCACAATGGGAAATTCGTGAGATTAATGACATTATGAATAACTGCAGTGATTGGATTGCCTTTAGTAATCCAAGACATTTTCCTGAACCATACCGCAGGCAGAAAGGATGGGAGAAGCCTGACAACAGAGGTCAGGATTTTCAACCGATAACCAAGGAGCAGATGGAGCAGTTATCATTGCCACCGGAGTGGATGGAGAGATAAATGCCTGATAGGTTGTCGGCTGGTTGTCTATCCCGTTGCCAACCCCGTTGTCGGTTCTATGTTCTATAAAACCTTATATTTACTATGTTTTTAAGGGATATATATAGTTCTGACAACGAAAGCAACGGAATATTTGAGAAAAAGTAAATTTAGGAAAAGTAACTATAAATAAAAGGAATTGAGAGTTTTTAGAGGTCGGTTGTCAGCTTCCGGTTGTCAGCTGAAAGAGGCTCTTCCTTACCAGGCAGACATAAAGGAGAACACAAATGGAGAATAGAAAATCACACACACCGGTAGCACTCAGAAAGCAGATAGGTGGCACAATGTATGTTGTGAGAGTGCATTTCAATGAGGATGCCGAAGAAAGCATGAAGGACAAGATAAAGAGGCTGATTGAGAATGATGTTAGGGCAAATCAGCATACGGCATAGGTAGAAAAGCATATGGAAAACTTGCATATATTGTGGTATAATTAGTATGTTCAATAAGAGCGAAAAATAAGAATATTCTTAACAGATGAATTTATGGAAGGGGGAATTTATCATGAGGAAGAATGTAAAAATCATTGTTGGTGTCGTTGTGCTTATTCTTGTACTCGTTGTTGGTTCTTTTGTAGGACTCATAATTAACCGTACCAACGACCATAAATTTGGGAGATATGTATCAACGGAAGGTCCTTGGGGAATGACTGCCACCTGGGTATCGGAGGACAGTGCCAGTTATCTTGTCTGCAAGAAGGAAAACGATGAACCGTTTGCCAATGTTACAGCCTATTTTCAGGGTGTGGACGGTTGGCAGGCCTATGAGTTGAATAGCATCGATAGAATTGTTTATCTGGACATTGTAAAAGATGGCGTTGTTGTTGACGGCACCAGCGGCTATATGAAATTTGATGGAACTACATTTACTATTACAGATCTGGACAAAGATACCTTTGGTGCAGATGAATTTCATTATGTCATTACCGATAAGGAGTTCAGTCCCGAATAAAGTGTCAAACCTATTCCAGTTTGGGCATGAGGTTGCCGAAAATCAAAAGTGAATAAAAATGACTTTATAGCCATTGTGGAGAAATCTACAGTGGCTTTTTTCATGCAATGAAATGTATGGGTACTAAAAAGTCTTTGACATTTTGTTTCAGGTAAGACAGCCAAGAGTATTCTGGTTTCCTGTGGTGCGAGACTTGCACCATTTGACATCAAGGAAGTCAGGGAGATAACAGCATATGATGAACTCGACTTAGGGGACATCGGTAGAAGAAAGACAGCATTGTTTGTCATTATTTCGGATACAGATGATTCCCTTAATTTTTTGGTATCAATCATGTACACACAGCTTTTCAATCTGCTCTGTACGATTGCAGACGATGAATACCATGGAAAGCTCCCGGTACATGTTAGGTGTATCTTAGACGAGTTCACAAACATCGGACAGATTCCGAAGTTTGACAAGCTGATTGCAACCATACGAAGCAGAGAGATATCGGCTTCCATTATCCTACAGTCTAAGGCACAGTTAAAGTCAATTTATAAGGATAACGCAGAGACGATCGAGGGTAACTGCGATACATTTCTGTTTTTAGGTGGCAAGGAAAAGTCAACATTAAAAGATCTGTCGGAAGTGCTGGGTAAGGAAACTATTGACACATACAACACATCTGATACCAGAGGAACATCTCAGTCCTATGGTCTGAACTATCAGAAACTTGGACGAGAGCTTATGAGCCAAGACCGCCTGGCTCTTATGGATGGCGGCAAATGTATATTGCAGGTGCGTGGAGTAAGACCGTTCTTTTCAGATAAGGTTGATATAACCGCACACGAGATGTACAAAGAGCTTTCGGATTTTGACAAGAAAAATCAATTTGATATTGAGAAATATGTTTCCGAATATGGCAGACCGAAGTTTTCCAAGAAGGATAAGTTCATAGAACTTGACCTTACCGGAGTGAAGTATCCGGATGATCTGGTGAACTTTGCCATAGAGGAAGCCGGGATGATGAAGAAAGCAGAGCAAAACGAAGCAGCGGCTTTACAGTAAAAAGAATAAATGAGGGGAGAATCCTTCATGTGTGTATTTGCCGCTGCTCCTGATCTATCACCACAATAGACCGCTCTTATTATATCACGGAGGGTCGAAAAATAAGAGATTAAAAGGAGATTATTTATTATGAATTTACTTATGAATTATGCCATGACTGCCATGTCAGGCTCTAACTTACTTTCAAGTGTTGCGTCATTTTTTGCTTCACACAAGCTGCTTGCAAACCTGCTTATCCTGCTTGACTATACATCGTTCCTTACAAGCGGTGTATCAGCACTCAAGGTCGTTATCATTGCAGTAGGCGGTGGTCTTGCAGTTCTTGGCGTTGTAAATCTGCTTGAAGGTTATGGTAATGATAACCCGGGTGCAAAGTCACAGGGCATGAAGCAGTTTATGGCGGGTGCCGGTGTTATGCTGATTGGTGCGCTTCTTGTACCAAAACTTAAGGACCTTATCCCAGCAAAGGTATTCGTGTTAATGCTGTTGCACCTGGGATTACAGAAACTGATATGATGAAAGCTGTGCCAAAGGAAGTTATCGAACCTATGATTGAAAGAATTCCATTGCGTCGTCTTGGACAGCCAGAAGATATTGCCAATGCGTTTGTGTTTCTTGCTTCAGATGAGGCGAGTTACATTACAGGTGTTATATTAAGTGTAGATGGTATGGCAAGAAGTTAATTTAATGTTGTATGGTGATGTAATCACGGAAAACAAATGAAATTAAGACTATAATAAAGCTACAAAAAGAAAAAGATAAGGAGGACTGTAAAATGTCTGCTATTAATATCAATAAAAATAATTTTGAGAACGAAGTACTGAATTCCGATAAAACCGTTCTTTTAGATTTTTGGGCATCTTGGTGTGCGCCTTGCCGTATGGTAGTACCTATTGTAGAGGAGATTGCAGGTGAGCGTAGGGATATTAAAGTTGGAAAGATTAATGTAGATGAAGAGCCTGAACTGGCAAATAAGTTCAGTATTATGAGCATTCCGACTTTAGTGGTTATGAAGAATGGGAAGATTGTACAGCAGGTTTCAGGGGCGAGATCTAAGAATGCGATTTTAGAAATGCTTTAGAGAGGTGTGCTAATGGGATTTTTTAATTTCTTTAAACAGTCGAATATTAATCAAGGCATAGAAGAATATAAAAGGACTGCTGGTGCAGTTCTGCTGGATGTCCGTACTCCGCAGGAATATCAGGAAGGACATATACCAGAAAGTAAAAATGTGCCGTTGCAGCAACTAGACAATATTGTTTCTGTAGCGAAGAATAAGGATATCCCTCTGTTTGTATACTGTTATTCCGGTTCCCGGAGCCGTCAGGCAACTGGGATGTTGCAACGAATGGGATATTCTAAAGTAAATAATATCGGTGGCATTGCAGCTTACTCAGGAAAGGTGGAAAAATAAGATGAAGGTAATAATCGTAGGAGGTGTAGCAGGAGGAGCTACAGCCGCAGCAAGAATACGCAGACTGGATGAACATGCAGAAATTACTGTGTATGAAAGATCCGGATACATATCCTATGCGAATTGTGGGCTTCCATATTATATTGGAGACGTGATTACAGATCCGGAAGCACTTACACTACAGACACCAGAGAGTTTTTTTAAACGCTTCCGTATTAACATGAAAATTCATCATGAAGTTATCTCAATACATCCCGAATGTAAAACTGTTTCAGTGAAGAATTTAGAAAACGGTGAAATATTTGAAGAAAACTATGATAAGCTAATCCTATCTCCAGGTGCAAAGCCTACACAGCCGAGACTTCCCGGAGTAGGTATTGATAAACTTTTTACACTTCGTACTGTAGAAGACACTTTTCGGATAAAGGAATATATAAATAAGAATCATCCAAAATCGGCTGTATTGGCAGGTGGCGGTTTTATTGGTCTGGAACTGGCAGAAAATTTGAGGGAGCTTGGCATGGATGTTACGATTGTCCAGGGGCCTAAGCAGCTGATGAACCCTTTTGACCCGGATATGGCATCCATGATCCATAATGAAATGAGAAAGCATGGGATAAAACTGATACTGGGCTATACAGTAGAAGGATTTAAAGGAAATGACAACGGAGTGGAGGTTCTGTTGAAAGATAATCCATCCCTTCAGGCTGATATGGTAGTTCTGGCAATCGGAGTCACACCAGACACAGTATTAGCAAAAGAAGCCGGTCTGGAACTTGGCATCAAGGAAAGTATTGTAGTGAATGACAGAATGGAAACCTCTGTACCGGATATTTATGCTGCAGGTGATGCAGTTCAGGTAAAACATTATGTTACGGGTAATGATGCGCTGATTTCTTTGGCAGGACCGGCCAATAAACAGGGCAGAATCATCGCTGATAATATTTGTGGCGGTGATAGTCGTTACCTGGGCAGTCAGGGAAGCTCCGTTATAAAAGTGTTTGATATGATAGCAGCCACTACAGGTATCAATGAAACCAATGCCAAAAAGTCAGGATTAGAGGTAGATACAGTAATTCTTTCTCCTATGAGTCATGCCGGTTACTATCCTGGTGGAAAAGTGATGACCATGAAGGTGGTTTTTGAAAAAGAAAGCTATCGTTTGCTTGGCGCTCAGATTATTGGATATGAAGGAGTTGATAAACGTATTGATGTGCTGGCAACAGCAATTCATGCGGGGCTGAATGCAACCCAGTTGAAAGATCTGGATCTGGCATATGCACCACCTTATTCTTCTGCTAAGGATCCGGTAAACATGGCTGGATTTATGATAGACAATATTGCAAAAGGGACATTAAAGCAATGGCATTTGGAAGATATGGACAAGATTTCTAAAGATAAAGATGTGGAGTTGCTAGATGTGAGAACTGTAGGTGAATTCAGCAGGGGGCATATAGATGGATTCAAAAACATACCTGTAGATGAACTGAGAGAACGAATTAGTGAAATTGAGAAAGGAAAGCCTGTGTATCTGATATGCCAGAGTGGTCTGCGCAGTTATATTGCGAGCCGTATTCTGGAAGGAAACGGTTATGAAACGTATAATTTCTCTGGCGGATTCCGATTCTATGATGCAGTGGTCAATGACCGTGCGCTGATTGAAAGGGCATATGCATGTGGTATGGATTATTAAAAAATAATCACGATATTTTTATAATTTTCTTATAGCATAAAAAGATCCCCCATTTATTAGAATGACTTTCATAATTCTGATAAATGGAGGATTCTTCTTTATATGTTACAGAAAAACAGTTTTATGACCTTTGGAGTGTTTCCAGTCTTTTTGGATCAAGGATTGTGATTTTGCCCCGGGAGAGTTTGACGAGACCCTCGCCTTGAAAGTATCGAAGCATTCGAGTGATAACTTCCCTGTGGGAACCAAGATGGTTGGCGATAGTTTCGTGAGTGATTTTCAATTCATTTGTTTCTTCGATAGAGGTCTCTTCTAAAAGAAATGAAGCAACACGCTTATCCAAACTCTTCCACATGATTTGTTCAATCAGCCACATGACATCAGAAAAACGAGTAGCCATTAACTCATTGGTATAGTTTGCGACAGGAGCAGATTCATTCATGATGCCCTTATAGATTTCAGCAGGGATGATCCAAAGATCAGTATCTTTTTCTGCCTCAATGGTTACTTCAAATTGAATGGATCGTATGATACATGAGGCAGATAAAAGACATATATCCATATCGAACAGACGGTAGAGTGTAATCTCTCGTCCTTCATCTGATAATATATAAGTTCGAAGCTGCCCGGATTTAACCAGTAATAATCCGGTACAATCCATGTTCCCGTTGTGAATGATTGTTCCTTTTTTCACATGCTGTGTGATCAAATTGTCTGAAATTAGTTTTTTCTGTGCTGTATTTAAGTCATTCCATAGTGGAAAATAATTTTCGAAGCTCATAATAGTTATCTCCTTTATGAACATAGTATACTTGCTTTTTTAAGATGCGTCAATCGAATAATTGACATATGCCCTTTATAGGACTATTATATAAGAAAAGCGAGAAAGGAGCAATTTCATGCCGAGACCAGTAAAATGCAGAAAAGTCTGCCATTTCCCAAATGTTTTAGAATTCCTTCCGGCAGATGATACTGAGAAAAAAATGCCCATTGTTCTGACGGTAGATGAGTACGAGACAATCCGTCTTTTGGACAAGAAAGGTTACAGTCAGGAGCAGTGTGCGGAATCTATGCAGATCGCAAGAACGACGGTCCAACGGATTTACGAGATTGCCAGAAAGAAAATAGCAGATGCTCTCATTGATGGACATCCGCTTAAAATTGAGGGTGGGGATTTCATAATCTGTGACGGTCAGAGCAGCGACTGTAGCTTTGGAGGATGTTACAATCATGAGATTTATCAAAAATATGCAGTAGAAAAAGGAGAAGGTATCATGAGAATAGCAGTAACATATGAAAATGGACAGATTTTCCAACACTTTGGACACACAGAGACATTTAAGATTTACGATGTAGAGGAAGGAAAAGTGCTACATTCAGAAGTAGTAGATACGAATGGAAGCGGACATGGTGCATTGGCAGGAGTTCTTAATGCATTAAATGCCGATGTTTTGATCTGCGGCGGAATCGGAGGAGGTGCTCAGACTGCGTTAGCGGCAGCGGGTATTAAGCTTTTTGGCGGAGTTTCAGGAGATGCGGATAAAGCAGTAGAAGCTTTTATCAATGATACGCTTGATTATAATTCGGATGTGAAGTGTTCTCACCATGAGCACAACCATGAGGAAGGACATACGTGTGGTGAGCATGGATGCGGAAGCCATAGCTGTCATTAAGAAGAAAAAAATACAACACGAAAGGATGCGTCAAGGTAATGCCAGAATTATCGTGATACATCCTTTTGTATTTGGAATGATTATTTTTCTTTCACTACTTGTCGAAAGTAATGGATGGAATGTACAATATTGTTAATGATCCAGAGATATTTATTTTGGAAACAGCTTAATCAATTTGGAGGTATAAAATGAAAGCACATAAATATTGGTCAATCGGAGCAATAGTTACAATGGTTGGAACTTTTTATACAGGATATAAAGGGTTAAAAGCAGCACACAAATACTTTGCATTTGGCTCTCTGATATGCTTGATTATGGCAGTCTATTCTGGTCATAAAATGATTTCTGGCAATAAGAGGACAAGAAAACAGATGGGAATGAAAGAAGTGGAGGAATAAAATATGTTAGAAGTAGGAAAAAAAGCACCGGACTTTGAATTGCCGGATCAGAATGGAGAAATGCATAAATTAAGCGATTATGCAGGAAAAAAAGTGATCCTATATTTTTATCCAAAGGATAATACACCAGGATGTACGAAGCAGGCATGTGGCTTTTCTGAGCGTTATCCACAGTTTAATGAGAAGGGAGCTGTTATTCTCGGAGTGAGCAAGGACTCTGTAGCGTCTCACAAGAGATTTGAAGAAAAATACGGACTGGCATTTACGCTATTAGCAGACCCGGATCGTAAAGTTATTGAAGCATATGATGTCTGGAAAGAAAAGAAAAATTATGGAAAAGTATCTATGGGTGTAGTAAGAACTACTTATCTTATTGATGAGCAGGGAATCATTATAAAGGCAAATGATAAAGTCAAGGCGGCAGATGATCCTGAAAATATGCTTAAGGAATTGGCATAATGAAGATTATTTTATCACCTGCAAAAAAGATGATAGTAGATACCGATAACTTAGCACCGGTTGGACTGCCTGTCTATATTGATAAGACAGCAGAAGTATTAAACTGGATGAAAAGCAAATCAAAAGAAGAACTGAAAGCTATCTGGAAATGTAATGACAAGATTGCAGAGCAGAACTTTAACAGATTGGAAAATATGAATCTTTATAACGGGCTTACTCCGGCTGTTTTAGCATATGAAGGGATTGCATTTCAATATATGGCACCATCTGTGTTTGAAATCCAGCAGTTTGAGTATTTGCAAAATCATTTAAGAATCTTGTCTGCGTTTTATGGCATTTTAAAACCAATGGATGGTGTGACTCCTTATCGTCTTGAAATGCAGGCAAAGGTTGGAATTGGAGATGCAAAAAATCTGTATGAGTACTGGGGAGAATTGTTATACCGCTCAGTAATCGATGACAGTAGGATTATCATTAATCTTGCATCAAAAGAATACTCAAAATGTATAGAAAAGTATCTGACACCACAGGACAGATATATTACGATTGTATTTTGTGAGTTATCCGGAGATAAATTGGTAACAAAAGGTACCTATGCCAAGATGGCTCGTGGTGAAATGGTCAGATTCATAGCGGAAAATAATATTGAAAATCTGGTGGAGATTCAGAAATTTGACAGACTCGGATACTCGTTTAGGTCTGATTTATCTTCAGATTCAGAATATGTATTTGAACGCAAAATAAAATAGTTATTCAGGTAAAAGATGTTCAGTTTGGCAGCTTTTATAATAATGAGAATTATTACTATTTTTATTGACAACAGGATGATAGTGGCATATAATCCTTATTAAGAATTATTCCCAATAAGGAGGATGAATGACAAGAAGGAGAAATACCATTCAAAAAGATCTCGTAAGAAATACCGTATACGAAATGAGAAGACACGTTACGGCAAATGAAGTGTATGAATTTATAAAAGAAGCATATCCATCAATTGGAAAAGGAACTGTATATAGAAATCTTGATATATTGGTAGAGGAAGGTGCATTAAGAAAGGTTGAAGTTCTGAATGGACCGAACCGATTTGATTTTACATTGAAAAATCATTACCATGTAAGATGTATAAAGTGCGGTGAAATTTTTGATGTGGATATGGATCAAATACCGGATTTGCTGGAAAGAATTCATAACACTCATGGAATTGAATTTGTGGATTACGATATTTCATTTAAAGGCATTTGCCCGAAATGCAGGGAGAAGGTAAAGGAGGAACAGCATGGATAGGAAAGCAATGTATAAGTTGAGTTATGGACTGTTTATATTGACCGCTAAAGAAGCAGAAAAAGATAACGGATGCATCATTAATACAGCCATTCAGGCAGCTTCGGAACCAAACCAGCTAAGTATCTGTGTAAATAAGTCAAATTATACGCATGATATGATTCAAAGAACCGGAAAATTTACTGTATCAGTCTTAAGTCAGAAGGCACAATTTGAATTGTTCAAACATTTTGGCTTCCAATCAGGAAGAGATACCAATAAGTTTGAAACATTTGAGCAGTGTGCCAGAGGCACGAATGGTATTTATTATATTACAGAAGGTACAAATGCATACATTTCTGTGACAGTTACTAAAACAGAGGACTTGGGTTCACATACGATGTTTATTGGTGAGATAACCGATATGGAAGTTTTAAGCAATGTTCCTTCAGTAACATATGATTATTATCAGAATAATATTAAGCCTAAGCCACAGGAGGTTGGAAAAACAGAGGATGGTCAGACAATATGGCGTTGCAGAATTTGCGGATATGAATATGTAGGCGAGGAATTACCGGATGACTTTATATGTCCTTTGTGCAAGCACCCGGCATCAGATTTTGAAAAAGTAGTAAAGAAAACGGAGGTAAAAGAGATGGCAGAAAACAAATATGCAGGAACACAGACAGAGAAGAATTTACAGGAGGCATTTGCAGGGGAATCACAGGCAAGAAATAAGTATACCTATTTTGCATCTGTAGCGAAAAAGGAAGGTTACGAGCAGATGTCAGCATTGTTTTTAAAGACTGCAGATAATGAGAAAGAACATGCAAAGATGTGGTTCAAGGAATTAGCAGGAATTGGTGATACAAAGGAAAACCTGGCGGCAGCGGCAGAAGGCGAAAATTATGAGTGGACAGATATGTATAATGGCTTTGCTAAAACAGCTGAGGAAGAAGGATTCCCTGAGCTTGCAGCAAAATTCAGGGCAGTAGGTGAGATTGAGAAGCACCATGAGGAAAGATATCGTGCACTTCTTAAGAATATTGAAACTGCACAAGTATTTGAAAAGAGCGAAGTTAAGGTATGGGAATGCCGTAACTGCGGACATATTGTGGTAGGAACTAAGGCACCTGAAGTATGTCCGGTATGTAATCATCCACAGAGCTATTTTGAAGTACATGAAGAGAATTATTAAGGAGATGAGATTATTACGAAGAAGAAAGTGATTAATTCAAAAAAAGCAGTAATGATAGGCTGTGGCTTTGTTGGTTCTGCATCGGTATTTGCTCTGATGCAGAGTGGCTTGTTTACAGAGATTGTCCTTATCGATGCAGATAAGAACAAGGCAGAAGGAGAAGCGATGGATATCAGTCATGGTATTCCATTTGCGAGTCCGATGAAAATATATGCCGGAGATTATGATGATGTGGCTGATGCTGCAATTGTTGTCATATCTGCCGGAGCGGGACAGAAACCGGGAGAGACAAGGCTTGATCTCGTAAATAAAAATGTAGCAATATTTAAGTCAATCATTCCTGAAATAGCAAAGAGAAATTTTGCAGGTATCATGCTTGTAGTTGCGAATCCGGTAGATATCCTGACTCAGGTAGCCATAAAGTTATCAGGACTTCCAGAAAACAGGGTTATTGGATCGGGTACTGTGTTAGATAGTGCCAGATTAAGATATAAGCTTGGTGAGCATTTATCTGTGGACAGCAGGAGTGTTCATGCATTTATAATAGGTGAGCATGGAGACAGCGAAGTTGTAGCATGGTCATCAGCCAATGTATCTGGTGTTCCATTAAGTGAAATGTGTGAAATGCGTGGACATTACAAGCACAAGGAAAACACGGCAGAAATAGCTACAGAAGTCAAGAACAGTGCTTATGAGATTATAAACAAAAAGCACGCTACATATTATGGAATTGCAATGTCTGTAAAAAGAATCTGTGAAGTGATTATGAGAGATGAAAAATCAATACTTCCTGTATCACACATGATTCATGGAGTATATGACATTGACGGAGTATCGTTAAGTATGCCAGCTATTGTAGGTGCAGATGGTATTGAGTCTGATATACCTATTAATTTAAGTGGCGAGGAAGCGTTAAAGCTAAGGAATCTGCAGATTCATTGAAAAAGATTATGGAGACAATTGAATTATAAATTTTACACATGGAAGGAGAAAAAGTCATGGAAGTAAGGTATTATATTTGTAAGCATTGTGGAAACATTGTTGAAAAGGTAAAGGATAAGGGTGTACCTGTAATTTGTTGCGGAGAACCTATGCAGGAATTAAAAGCCGGAGTGACAGATGCTGCTGTCGAGAAGCATGTACCTGTATATACGATAGAAGGCAGTCATGTTCATGTCGTGGTCGGAGAGACAAAACATCCAATGCTTGAAGAGCATTTCATTGAGTGGATTACATTAAATACAAACCAGGGAATATATAGAAAACAGTTAAATCCAGGGCAGGAGCCGGCAGCAGATTTTTGTCTTTGCGATGGTGAACAGGTAGAAGAAGTATATGCATATTGTAACCTGCATGGATTATGGAAATGCTAAAAGCATTTATACATATTAAGGTTACAGAACAACACAATGATGAGGTAGAAGATCAAGATGAACAGATTATGGGAACTTTAAAATATCTCACATAGCGGTTAGTTAATCACATTCTGTATGTCGATGGTCAAATTCCAAAAGGCTGATATAGTAAGAAAGGCTGTTATTTTTTAGAGAGTAGCAGCTTTTTTTATTTTGAATATAAAATATGACACATACACTTGACAATATGCATACATGGATGAAATAGGACATTTCTTACTAAAACAGTATGTTTATGGTATACTAGCTAGTAGTAATGCAGTTTCAACCGATATTACATATTATTATAAACAACAGCGTTAGAGCATTTATGTGATTGAAACATAGATGCTCTTTTTTTGTGCCCGTTGGGCAATGGATATGAATGTAACTTTAGGACATTTTGTCCAGAAGTTCAGATAGAGGAAATCAAGGAGGAACACGAGATGTGCATTAAAATGTGTATCTTATGGGTGAGAGCACCCACAGACAGAAGCAGCAGGAAAATATATAACAGGAGGACAGAACAATGGTCGATGAATTGACGCAGGAGTCGTTCTAGACAGGAAAGGCGATTGTGACTGTCAGCGTAGATCTGATTACTGCCATTGCAGATGCGTGCAAGCGGTCTGAACAGCAGAATCCTGGTATGAGCGAGGAACAGAAGGAGACATTGCTCGGCAAGGTTGTCGATAAGGTAATGTCGAATTATAAGGAAACGCATGGCTCATTAAAGGGATTTAACCGATAGGGCAAGGAGGTTATGTCGGCTGACTTTGTAAATAATAGTGAGATAAATATGGACGATGTGGAAACACTGTCAAGATTCTCTCCATATTTTAGGTGCCGGCAAATGCAAAGCACCCGATATTATTTGATATATGCTGTGCGTCATAAATGTGACCAAAGTCAGCCCGAAACATTTACATTATACTAAATAAATTAGGAAAATGTGACAAAAAGTCATGTAAGTATTGCCTAAGTATTTTCCGGGATATTTTATAATAAATTTATGGGTGGCGGTCTGTTAATAATCACTTTGATATTTTATAATGTAAGCATTGGTTGTAATTTAGTTGATGGTGCAAAGTCAGTTTAAGTGGTCTGAAACTCAGCGGGAAAGGAGAATATAATTATGGAGATCAGAAAAGCGGCAGCAGAGGATTTTGATATTGTATTTGATTTTATAGAGAAATTATGGACATATAATACATATGACAGGGAAGAAATACGCAAAGTATATATGGACGTCATAAATGACGAACGCAGCTTTGCGTTTTTATTATGGGATGAAGGCGTTTGCAGGGGCATGTGCCATGGAGACTATTTCAATACATTCTGGATATCGGGACTCACATGCTATGTGTCAAGCCTTATAACAAGAGAGAAGGACCGCGGAAATGGCTATGGTGTGGCACTCCTGGATCATGCAAAGGAGCTTGCAAAGCAGAGGGGGTGCAAGGCCGTCACCCTTGATTCCGGTCTTCCGCGGACAGGGGCACATGGCTTCTACGAACACTATGGATTTGAAAAGAGCTGTTATGGCTTTGAACTGATGATATAAATTATCTGAGGAGATTGGAAAGAAGACAAAATATGTGTACAGCGGCGACATATAAGACAAAGGATTCCTATTTTGGAAGAACGCTGGATTATGAATTCTCGTACGGCGATGAGATCACCGTGACTCCGAGAAATTATCCGTTTGAATTCAGATATATGGGCAGGACGGCACAGAACTTGCCAGATATCCGTTGCTGCAGGGGGAGAACATCAACTGGCAGAACTAAGTATCTGCTGCCCCGGGACCCGGGAAATACCAGGAAATAACTTGGCGTTTTTATCTGCATTTCTGCATTTTGCGAAAAATTTGTGCTGTTTTATGTAATGGTGGAGCCGGCAACTGCATGGTGTCAGTAGCCATCGCAGAGCCAGTAGTCTGGATGATGACAGTGGTTGCACAAACATAGAAAAGTAGATTATAATATCGGAAAAGGGCGTTGCCAGTGGCAATGTACGGAAGCCAGAGTTATATCTGTGATAAAGGAGAAAGGACGAGATATGGGCAAGTCAAAGGTTACAATAAAAGAGATTGCGGATATGGCAGGGGTGTCCATAGCTACAGTTTCCCATGTTATCAATAGGACAAGGTATGTAAGACCTGAGCTTGTGGATAAGATAGAGAAGATTATTGTAGAGACGGGATATCAGAATAAGATAGCAGATAAGGAGAGAAAACTGCTGGTTGGCCGAGAGTCTACGATTGTTGCAGTCATTCCGAACATTGAAAGTACGATATACAGAGATATGGTAGCTTATGTGAAGCAGCTTGTCAGTGTACAGGGATATCAGTTCCTTGTGGCGATAACAGACAATGATCTTAAGGAGGAGACACAGGTGCTTGCCGGACTTCTGGTCAACAAGAAGGTTGCCGGTATCATACATGCGCCGGTGAGCGATGTGGCAACCAACTACACAAAGCTTATACAGTCAGGCGTTCCATTTGTCTGCGTGGAGAGAAATATACTTGGATCAGGGATAGACTCAGTTGAGTTCCGAGACAGGGAGGCTATATTTAAGGGCGCAGATTATCTGCTCGCGAGTGGACACAAGAATGTTTTGTTTTTCAGAGAGAGTACGGACAGTACCACCAGGGATGAGAGAACAAAAGGTTTCCTGAGTGCTCTGCGGAAATACAATATAAATACAAACGATGCGAATATAGTGGATGTGACACTGGAAAATGGCGAAGATGACTGTATGCTCGTCATCCAGAAGGCGCTCCGCAGATACAGGCCGACCGCAGTTCTTGCGGGGGGCAACAGAATAACGCTCTACCTCATGAAGACACTGAGAGATATGGGAATCGACTGTCCGGGAGAGATATCTGTGGTTGGGTTTGGTGATGAGAGCTGGTCAGAACTTACATATCCTCCGCTTACCATAATCAGAAGAGATGTGAAGGGGTTAAGCACCAAGGCAGTTGGAATGCTTTTTGAGAAAATCAACACAGGGGCGGTCATATCCCATGACTGCTATGCCGATGTGGAACTGGTTGTCAGGAAATCCACCAAGATGCTGGATAATGGACCATTTGGAGATAAGGCAGCTGCCCCTGATTCCGTGGTGCTGACGAAGGAGGAAAAACAGAGGCTGAAGGCAGGACATTTCAGAGTTGCCATATCATTCCATTACACAGGTACGTCATGGGCTGAGCTTCATGAGAAGGGTATCCGTGAGGAGCTTGAGCAGTTCGGGATAGACGTGGTGTCGGTTATGGATGCGCACTTTGACTCGGAACTGCAGAATGCGCAGCTTGATGGAATAAGACTTCAGAAGCCGGACGCAGTTATAGCTATTCCGGCGGATGACAGCCGTACCAGAGAGAAGTTTCAGGAACTTTCCAAAGTGTCAAAGCTGGTGTTCATAAGCAATGTTCCGGATGGCATGTCCAAGAACAGCTATGTGTCCTGTGTATCAGTAAATGAGTCGGAGAATGGAACGAACACGGGAAGAATGCTGGGGGAATACTGCAAGGAGAACAAGAAAAAAAAGGCAGGTTTCATTATTCATGGTGCGGCATTCTATGGAACAAGAGTCAGGGATAACGCCGCTGAGAGGATAATCAAGGACAGTTATCCTGATATTGACATAGTTACGATCAGGAGTTTTGGAGAGATATCCAATGCATATCAGGTAGCCCAGGACGTGATAACTGCCAATCCTGAAATTGAGGCAATGTATGTGAGCTGGGATCGCCCGGCACTTCTGGTTATAAAGGCACTCAAGGAGCTTGGCAGGGAGGATGTGGCGGTGTTCACCACGGACCTTGATCATGGAATTGCCAGGTGCATGGAGGAAGGAATCGTCAAGGGACTCAGCACGCAGAGACCATACGAGCAGGGAAGAGCGGCCGCGGCAGTTGTTGCCAAGTCCCTGGTAAGTGAAGAACAGCTTCCAAAGTATGTGGGAGTTCAGCCGTATCAGGTTGAGCCAAAACAGCTCAGGCTTGCATGGAAGGAAATCTTCCATGAGTCCATGCCGGACAGATTGAGGTGATATGACATCTTTAGTTAGTCCGTGCCGGACAGATTGAGGTGATATGACATCTTTAGTTAGCCTGTGTCGGACAGAGTTAGAAACTGTATCTTTTTATCTAAAAAAGAATCCGTTAGAGAGAAAATTGTATCTTTCTGGCGGATTTTTTGCGTTTATACACAAGAGACAAGGTGACAAGTAACGGGTGCCAATCATACACTACAAATCCCATAAGTATGACATCTGGCAAAATATTTACGTAAAAAACTATAAAAGACCTGCGAACCCTATAATGCAATCGAGCTTCATTTGTGCAAAATGACGAATAAACAATAAATAAAACACTTGATATTGACAATAACCGACAAAGGTTATATCATCAAAACATGCAAGGGACGAAAAACAGTTTAAAAATTACGTAAATAAACCGGTTAAAAACAGTTTTTCGACAACGAGTTAGCAAAGAAAACACATGATAGTGGAGGTAAAAATTATGAGAAAATTTAAAAAGTTATTAGCAGTTGGAGCATGCCTGTGCATGTCACTCAGTTTACTGGCAGGTTGTGGATCAGGATCAGGAAACGCTTCGGGCAGCGGTTCATCTGATTCAGGTACAAAGCAGGAGAGCACAAAGTCATCTGACCTGTCATTTGCATTTTGTACAAACACACTCAACAATACATTCCAGAGTTCAATTGATGCCAAGCTCAAGGAGCTCTGCGATGCGAACGGAATATCATATACATGTCTTGATCCTGACTACGATCTGAACACACAGCTCAGCCAGTTATCAGACGTGGCAAATAGTGGATACGACGCAGTGTTCATCATCCCGGTTGATTCAGCAGGTATCACATCAGGTCTTGCAGAGATCAAGGATGCAGGAATCCCAATCTTCAATGTAGATACAGCAGTTATCGAGGATGACATAGAGAACTTCGTAACACAGTTCGTTGGAACAAATGCTTACATGGCAGGACAGCTTGTCGGTGAGCAGATGGCTAAGGATTATCCGGACGGAGCAGACATTGCGATCCTTGACTTCCCATCAAATGAGAGTTGTGTAGACCGTGTAAATGGTTTCCTTGACGGACTCGGTGATAACAAGGATAAGTTCAACATCGTAGCACAGCAGGATGGCGAGGCAGCACTTGATGCATCAATGAGCCTTGCAGAGGATATCATCACAGCAAACACAGATCTTCAGGCATTCTTCTGTATCAATGATCCTTCAGCACTTGGCGCTGCAGCAGCAGTTAAGGCAGCCAACAAGACAGGCCAGATTGGTGTATACAGTATCGATGCTTCACCAGATGGCAAGCAGGCACTCCTCGACGGCGAGTTCACAGCAGTTGCATGTCAGGTTCCTGTACAGATTGCTGAGTACGCATTCAACGCAGCACAGAAGTATGTGGGCGGAGATACAACGATCGACGAGAAGAAGGTATATCTTGACTCACACCTCGTACTCAAGGATGAGGCTGAGCAGACAGTTAACGATTGGCAGTAAGGCCGGATCGAAGCCGGCAGTAACAGCACGGGGCTGCCCCCGGCTGGACATACATGACACAACATAGGTGTATATAACACGGGAGAGACCGGGGATCTTAGATCTCCGGCCGAGATCCCGAAAAAGCAGGATAACAAAAGATCTATTTTAGAAACTTGGAGGTTTAATATGGGACAGACAGTTCTGGAAATGATAGGGATAAAGAAAAGCTTCTCCGGAATATATGCTTTAAGTGGCATCGACTTTTCCCTTGAGCTGGGAGAGGTACATGCACTGCTCGGTGAGAATGGTGCAGGAAAGTCCACACTGATTAAGGTCCTCGGCGGAATTTACCAGCCCGACAGCGGAATCATCAAGGTAAATGGCAAGGAGGTCAAGATCAACGGAGTTCCGGCTGCCAGAGAAAATGGTATAGGAATAATACATCAGGAAATCGTACTTGTTCCATATCTTTCGGTGGCACAGAATCTGTTTCTCGGCAGAGAGATAAGGACAAAGCTTGGAACGCTGGACTTTGCAGAGATGAACAGAAGAGCAGAGGAGATGATATCGTCCCTCGGTGTGAATATAAAAGCAGACACGATAGTAGAGAATCTGACCATCGCACAGCAGCAGATGGTGGAGATCGTCAAGGCGGTCTCATTCAACGGTAAGATCATAGTTATGGATGAGCCTACCTCATCACTCTCAAATGAAGAGGTGGAGCAGTTATTTGAGATCATTGAGAATCTCAGAAAGAAACAGGTAAGTATAATCTACATCTCCCACAGAATGGAGGAGCTCTTCAGGATATCTGACAGAGTTACCGTCATCAGGGATGGTGCATACGTAGGAACAAAAAAGACATCTGAGACCAACCCGAATGAGCTGGTTGCGATGATGGTAGGAAGAGATCTGGAGAGCTTCTATGCCAGGGATTACTGTGACATGGACAAGGCAGAGGTTGCTCTGGAGGTAAAGAACCTTTCGCAGACAGGTGTCTTTGAAGATATAAGTTTTTCGGTACACAAGGGTGAGATCCTGGGATTCTCAGGTCTGGTCGGTGCCGGACGAAGCGAGATCATGGAGGCGGTATTTGGTGCCACACAGCCTACATCAGGCGAGGTGATACTCGGCGGAAAGCTGGTACACTTCAAGAATCCGATGCAGGCGATTAAGTCAGGCGTAGCCCTGGTTCCTGAGGACAGAAAGAAGCAGGGACTGGTGCTCGGCAACAGCGTGGCGTTCAACCTTACACTCTCATCCCTCAGATTCTATATGAATGGAATCGCCATAAGCGAGAAAAAGCGCGGTGAGGTCATAGACCATTATTCAAAGCGGTTGCGGATCAAGGCGGCGTCACCTGAGATCGAGGCGGGCAGCCTGTCAGGTGGAAATCAGCAGAAGGTAGTTCTGGGCAAATGGCTTGCAACCAAGCCGGATGTGCTCATTCTGGATGAGCCGACCAGAGGCGTTGATGTAAATGCAAAATTTGAGATATACACAGTAATCAATGAACTGGCAAAGGAAGGCATAGCGATAATCATGGTATCCAGTGAGCTTCCTGAGATCATCAACATGTGCGACAACGTATGTGTGGTCAGAGCCGGAAAACTCGTGAAGAAGCTGTCAAAGGACGAGCTCTCACAGGAAGAGATAATGAAATACGCTGCAGGAGGTATCGAATAATATGGGCGAGACAAAGAAGAATTCAAAAGCAACTTCTATATTAAAAAACAATCCCCTGACATCCATAGTCAAGGGCAACATAGGAATCATAGTGGTTCTGATAATCATGTGTGTGGCCGTAGCACTTGCCACAGACAAGTTTTTAACGACCAACAACATCATATCAGTGCTTAGACAGATATCGATCAACACATACATAGCACTTGGAATGACACTCATAATCATACTTGGTCACATTGACCTGTCAGTTGGATCGATAGTAGCTATGTCGGGAACTCTGACCGTAGGTTTTATAGTTAATCAGGGACTTCCTCTCGGTGTAGCAATAGCAGCAGGCCTTCTGGTCGGCACAGCGGCTGGCTTTGTAAGTGGTTTCATAGTAGCCAATTTCAAGGTGCCTGCATTCATCATCACAATGGCCATGATGAACATAGCAAGTGGTATAGCTTATGTCTACACAGGTGGACAGTCAACACGTATCACAAACAAGCTCTTCATCGAGATCGGTACAGGATATCTGTTCAATGTGATTCCACTTCCGGTAGTGTACATGGTAGTGCTCATCATACTGTTCAGCTTCATCCTCAGTAAGACAAAGTTCGGAACATACGTATACGCGATAGGTGGTAACCGCGAGGCTGCAAGACTTTCAGGTGTACCTATCAAGAAGATAGAGATCATAGTGTTTACAATATCAGGACTTCTCTCAGCATTCGCAGGACTTGTACTCTGTTCAAGAATGTACTCAGGCCAGCCTTCAGTTGGAAGCGGATACGAGCTTGATGCCATCGCGGCCTGTGTACTTGGCGGAACCTCTATGACAGGTGGTAAAGGAAGGATCAGTGGAACAGTATTTGGTGCCATGGTCATCGGAATCATCTCAAATGGTCTTAACCTTATCGGAGTGTCATCATACTGGCAGCTCATCATCAAGGGTCTCATCATCGCATGTGCGGTACTCCTTGATGGACAGAAGGGCAAGCTTGAGCTCCTCAAAAAGAAGAAACTTGCAGCAAACTAGTAGAAAGAGAGGAATGATAATATGGAGATTTTTAGAAAGATGTCCTTCGCGGATTCCACGGGAGATGCAATACCTTTCTACCACGAGGGCAAATATCATATATTCTCACTGACTTCCCCTCCGGGAACAACAGTGTACCCGGCAAGACTCAGAACAACATGGAGCCACAGTGTATCAGATGATCTGGTGCACTGGGAGGAGCTTCCTACAGCGCTCTATCCGGGCGAGGGCGACGAGCCGGATGCATCAGGAGTATGGACTGGATCAGTCATATACGGCGAGGGCAAATACCATGCATTCTATACAGGCTACTGCCTCACCGCAGAGTATCAGCAGACCATATGCCACGCTACAAGTGACGATGGAATCACGTGGGTGAAGGATGCAGCCAATCCGGTCATCACACCTATGATAGAGCTTTACGAGAAGCTTGACTGGAGAGATCCATATGTATTCTACAATGAGGAGGACAAATGTTACTGGATCCTCATATCAGCGAGAAGGTTGGATATGCCGATAACCAGAAGAGGATGTATAGTTCTCTACAGATCAAAGGATCTGGTCAACTGGGAATATTACGGACCGATATATTCACCGGGACACACCAACTGTCCTGAGTGCCCTGAGATGTACAAGATGGGAGACAATTGGTATCTCTCATACTCAAGATTCTCAGAATATGTAAATACAATATACAGAGTTGCAAAGTCGCCATTTGGCCCATGGAGAAAGCCAAAGAAGGATGGCATAGGCGGAAGAAGATTCTACGCAGCCAAGTCCATGCAGGATGATGACGGCAGACGCTTCTACTTCGGTTGGGCTCACGACAGAGCAGACAGAAGCGACAGAGGTGAATGGTACTGGGGCGGAACCTTCTGCGTGCCGCACGAGGTAGTTGCCACAGCGGATGGAGGACTTGACGTAAAGCTTCCAAAGGAATATGAGCATGTATTTGAGAAGCCTGTGGCATGGGATTACATCCCTGTACTTGGAAATGCAGAGCTTCACGGAGACAGACTGGTTGAGATGGATTCAGTAAGCACATGTACATACGGATTCCTTGGACACAACGAGGAGAGCTACATGCTGAAGTGCAAGATCATGCCTAGAGAGGTGTATGACCATTTCGGTATACTGCTCAAGTCAGACAAGGAAGCAAGCGGATGCCTTCTCCTTGAGTTCGATGTGGCCATGCAGAGAGTGTCATTGGTAAATCTTCCTATGGGAGTTGACCCGTTCTGGGTTCAGTCTTGTCAGGCTGTGCCTCCTGCAACGGAGCCGGGCCTGATGGAGTCAGAGTGTGCGAGAAGACATTTGACATAACAGAGGGCAGCGAGATAGATGTGAAGATCATCGTTGACCATGATATGGTGGAGGTATTTGTCGGAGAACAGGTGGCATTTACATACAGGATATATGCAAAGCCTGAGTTTGAGACAGGACTTCTGGCACAGGATGCAAGAGTAGAATTCTATGACATAGAGATCACAGGAAAGTAAAATTCACAAGGAGGATCCAACATGGAAAAGAAATATGATGTTGTGGCTCTTGGTGAATTCCTGATAGACTTTACCCCTGCCGGAAGCACTGATTCCGGGATGAAGCTCTTCGAGCAGAATCCCGGAGGCGCTCCGGTAAATATGCTCACGGCAGTCAGCAAGGCCGGACTTAAGACCGCGTTTATAGGAAAGGTCGGGGATGACATGCATGGCAATTTCCTTATTGAGACGGCAAAGCAGGCAGGGATAGATACCAGAGGTATAGTTGTCGATGACACGGTATTTACCACTTTGGCATTTGTCACTCTGGATGAGAACGGAGAGCGTGAATTCTCATTTGCCAGAAAGCCGGGAGCGGACACAATGCTCTGTTACAAGGAAGTGGATGCCGACCTGCTAAGAGACACAAAGGTGTTCCATATAGGTTCGCTGTCTCTCACGGATGAACCGGCCAGAACCACCACATTCCAGGCGGTGAGAGAGGCGAGAAAATACGGAGCGGTGATATCCTATGATCCAAATTACAGAGAGCCGCTGTGGGACAACAGAGAAAATGCGATGGAGAGAATGAAGAGTATTCTCCCGTTTGTAGATATAATGAAGCTTTCGGATGAGGAGACGGCACTCCTCACACCATTTGAAGATCCGAAGGAGGCTGCGGAGTATCTCCTTGGAACAGGCGTCAGACTTGTTGCGGTCACCCTGGGAAGTGAGGGTGTGCTGATATGCAGCAGGGATGGCAGCAGAAAAGTTCCTGGATTTGTCAGCCATGTGGTCGACACAACCGGAGCTGGAGATTCGTTCTGGGGGGCATTTGTATCGCAGCTTATAAGGGCGGACAAGAGCCTGGAGGAATTCAGTATAGACGAGCTTGAAGAATTTGCGAGATATGGAAATGCGGTGGCGAGCCTGTGTGTCGAGAAGCGCGGAGGACTCAGATCGATTCCTGAAGAGAGCGAGACATTTGAGAGACTCGCAGTAAAGTAAGTGTACTACAATTTTTCACATAAAATTTTCCCTTAACCCTGAAGACCGGAGAGTTTCCGGTCTTCTTTTTTGTACAATCTAACATTTGGACAGTATAATCATTCAAAAGTGCATTGACTCATAATTCCATTTCCTATAATATGTGGTTGGTGAACAAAAAAATAATCATTGGTCCTGTGTCAAGATTTAGCACAAAATAAAATGAGAAGTTCTGCCAACTAAGCTGCCGGCAGAGAACATACCCTCTCATACATTTTTTCAAAGTCATTGCGAATAAGGCTTTTCTTAAGTGGGTGAAGGCTGATAAGAATGATTTAGATGGAGAAATAATAATGCAGATATTTGTTGATGCAGATGCGTGTCCGGTAGTGGACATTGTTGAGACGATCGCAGAAAAATATAATATACCAACTACACTTTTGTGTGACACGAACCATGTGCTGTATTCTGATTACAGTGAAGTTATAGTGGTTGGTGCCGGTGCGGATGCAGTAGATTATAAGCTGATCAGCATATGCCATAAAGGGGATATCGTAGTGTCACAGGATTATGGCGTTGCTGCTATGGCACTTGGTAAAGGGGCATATGCCATTCATCAATCCGGTAAGTGGTATACAAATGAAAATATTGACCAGATGCTGATGGAACGGCATCTTAACAAGAAAGCAAGGCGAAGTTCTCATAAGCATCATATGAAAGGACCGAGAAAACGTACAGAAGATGATGATTTACGTTTTGCTCAATCCTTTGAAAAACTCATACGGATGGCAAAGGCAAATGAAGGCAGTTCGAAGGAAAATGATGAACAAAGAAAATAGTTGCATGGCTATTTCTATATTGTATATTTGTTTGTAAAATGGAAAAATGAAGCTGAGAATGATGGCTGGTTGCTGATCATAGCGTGATGTGGTCATATATGAGCTTTTCGGACGGACAGAGTAAGAAGTATCAGGTTTCTACCAGTGGCAGTAATACTCTGACGGTGAAGATCTCGTCTTTTGCAAAGAACTGGAACTGACCATGATAGGAGTCGGCGATTGCGGCAATATTCTTAGTTCCGAATCCATGTCCTGTCTGTGTGGAGACAGGCATTCCATTTTGAAAAGAAACCGTTCCGATAAACGGATTACTGATCTGGATCAGAAGTGTCTGATTTCGTTCGGCGAGCTGAACCTGTATGAATTTTTCCTCTGTTTCGATCGATGCATGGAGCGCATTTTCCAGAGCATTTGACAAAATGGCACATAGCTTTGTGTCGGACAAAGGAAGCTCCGCAGGGATAGAAGCCTGAACCAGCAGGGAGATGCCCTCTGATTCCGCTTTTGTATCATAGGCGGACAGAAGCAGATTGATCAGCTCATTTGAACAGAAGCGTTTTGGAGTGATCGCATCTAAGTCGGATTGGACGGTTTGTATATAGTCCCGGATCTTATCCAGATTCCCGGTCCTTGCAAGTGCCTGCAAATAAGTAAAATGATGGCGCATATCATGGCGGTAGGAGGCTGCCTGTGTCTGCATGGTGCGCATATGATTCAGATCAATGGCAGCATGTGTAAGCTGCATATGAAGAGATTCTGCCAGGCGTTCTGCCTGTTCCTGTTCTTCCAGTTTATAATAATAATAAAAGATAAAAACAAAATAGAAAATGCAGCAGATGGACGGCATGAACTGAACTACAAATTCGTTGCTGGTATAAAGCATATCGGTATAAATCGTAGAGGCATAATCGAAAAGATAGTAGCAGAGCGGAAGAATGCCAAGAATATAGACGGATTTATTTGCTTTTGGCATAAAATGCTGCGTCAGATTTGCTTCATAGTGGTATAGGAAATAAAAGGTTACAAAGGCACATCCGACATAAACGATCGTATAGATGATCTTATTGTCAGAAAATAAGCGAACGGCCAGTCCGCACCAGAGAGGAATCTGGCAGCACATATAGGCAGTTAAGACACTGACGATTGAAGTGATCCATGAGCATTTGTATATCAGCCAGAGAAAAAGCACCAACGGAAGATGTACAACGACCGGATACAGCCCTCTGGAGATCTCCTGTCCGAAGACTGCGAAAGAAATGATCTGAAGTATTCCGTCGAGGGCACAGAAAACAGACAGAGAGAGTATGTTTTTCCGGTTAAAAGGAACACCGGTAAAACATACGCTTGCTACTGTACCAAAGAGGAATACGGTAATAAAATAAATACTGTCGCAGAGAAAACTCATATCATTGTCTCCTTATTTCCCAAAAGAGTTTGTATAGGCAAAATTTAAAAACTGTTCCGAAATCTTCGTGTAGTTATTTCTGGAAAGCGGAATCTTCTGACCATCTGTCAGGATGATATCGCTTTTCGTAACATATTGAATGTAATGCATATTTACCGCATAAGAACGATGTGGATATATAAAGTCCGGATAGGCTTTCAGAATATCCTGAAATTCCGTAAAGGTCATTACGGCAGAGATCATGGTCTGATCTGCCAGATGTAAGGTGATGGTTCTGTGTGTGACCTCACCATAGACCAGAGAGGATACCCGGATCCGGCTGTACTGCTTCTCTGTCGTATAAATGATGAAGCTTGCGGTATCTTTTTCATCCAGTTCGGCAAGAATGGAATCTATGGAGGCAAAAAATTTTCCTTCGGTTACCGGTTTTAACAGATAGTTTTGGGCTTTTACTTCGTAGCTGTCTACCGCATATTCCGGAGAACTTGTCAGGAAGATGATCTCGGTATCTGTCCCGGAAGCTCTGATGTTTCTTGCAATTTCAATTCCGTTTTCTCCGGGCATTAAAATGTCCAGGATCGTAATATCAAATCGTTTTCCCTGATCAATGGCATCCAGTAATGAGAAGCCATTTTGAAATATATGGATCTGAAGCGGTGTGGCATGAAGCTCCTGATATCGTTTGAAAAGCGCTGCCAGTATCTGCCGTTCCTGTTTGCTGTCGTCACAAATCGCTATATGTATCAAAAAATCTACTCCTTATCATGGCTTAACAAATATATGATAAGCCGGTCGTTGATCGTCATTTGTACAGGCGTACTCATTGACCTGAGTTCATTATAGCATAGTTCTGATCAAATCGACTGACATTTCATGCACATATAGTGACAATTCATGTAGCGGATGCAAAAAAATAAAATCTGTTGTAGAATGCGGAACTGCTTCATGATAGACTGAAAAAATCAAGAGAATTCAGATCAATGGAGGATTAATAATGGGAAAAGTACGATTCAATGATAATACAGAAATAGTTGCAGCTGTAAAAGAAGGACTAAAAAGGAAGGATGGATATTGTCCGTGCAGGCTTGAAAAGATACCGGAGAATAAATGTATCTGTAAAGAATTTCGGGATCAGATCAATGATCCGGAGTTTGAGGGATACTGCCATTGTCAGTTATATTACAAAGAAAAGTAAAATAATATATGAATTATTATCAGAACATATAGACTGGTTCGTCAAAATAAACATAAAAATATTAATAAATCCAAAAAAATTGCTAATAAATCCAAAAATATTCTATTCTTTCTTCCTGCTTGTCACATTATAATGAATTTAGTCAATGAGACAGAGCGAAAAATAAACAAAATGTACAAACAGGAGGAATGAAATATGAGAAAGAAAAAAATTATAGCTGTCGTTGCAGCAGCAACACTTGCATTATCAATGGTAGGATGTGGATCAGGCGGATCAGGCGGATCAGGCGGAAGCAGCTCAAGCGGAGTTGCAAATAAGGATAAGCCACTTTGCTGGTTCAACCGTCAGCCATCCAACAGCTCAACAGGAGAACTTGATAAGGAAGCATTAAGCTTCAACAAAGATACTTATTATGTAGGCTTCGATGCTAACCAGGGTGCTGAGCTTCAGGGTCAGATGGTACTTGATTATATCAAAGCAAATGCAGCAACAATCGACCGTAACGGTGATGGTGTTATCGGATACGTTTTAGCAATCGGTGATATCGGACACAATGACTCAATCGCTCGTACTCGTGGTGTTCGTTCAGCACTTGGCACAGGAGTTGATGCAAATGGTGCAGTTGATTCAACACCTGCAGGTACAAACGTAGACGGATCAGCAAAAGTTGTTCAGGATGCAAAGCTTGATGTAGGTGGTAAGACATATACAATCCGTGAGCTTGCTTCACAGGAAATGAAGAACTCAGCAGGTGCTACATGGGATGCAGCAACAGCAGGAAACGCTATTGGAACATGGACAGCTTCATTCGGTGATCAGATTGATGTAGTTGTTTCAAATAACGATGGTATGGGAATGTCAATGTTCAATGCATGGGCAAAGGATAACAAGGTTCCTACATTTGGATACGATGCTAACAGCGATGCAGTAGCAGCTATTGCAGAAGGTTACGGCGGAACAATTTCACAGCATGCAGATGTTCAGGCTTACTTAACACTCAGAGTTCTTCGTAACGCACTTGATGGTGTAGACGTTGATACAGGTATCGGTACAGCAGATGAAGCCGGCAACTGCTTAACAGAAGGTGAAGATTACAGATATAGCGAGGAAGAAAGATCATACTACGCATTAAACGTAGCAGTAACTGCTGAAAACTATCAGGATTTCACAGATTCAACAAAGGTTTATGACAAGGTTTCAAAACAGCTTGATTCAAGCAAGAGCCCAACAAAGAAAGTATGGCTTGATATTTACAACGCTTCAGATAACTTCTTAAGCTCAACATACCAGCCACTTCTTGAGAACTACGATGATCTGCTCAACCTGAAAGTAGATTACATCGGTGGTGATGGTCAGACAGAGTCTAACATTACAAACCGTCTTGGTAACCCGGGCGAATATGACGCATTTGCGATCAACATGGTTAAGACAGATAATGCAGCATCATACACAACACTTCTTAACAAATAAGATAACGGATCGGCAGGCAATAATGATTTAACTCAGAGGGGTGTCAGATACAAGATTTGATACCCTTCTTTTACTAAGAAAGGGAAGTAGAGATATGGCAGAAGATAAGAATAAATACATCTTATCGATTCAGGGCATGAGCAAATCATTCGGTAGAAACAAGGTTCTGGATCACATCAATCTGAATGTGAAACCGGGTTCGATCATGGGTCTTATGGGTGAAAACGGTGCCGGAAAATCGACAATGATGAAATGTCTCTTCGGAACCTATCAGAAGGACGAAGGAACTATAATATTAGATGGTAAAGAAGTAAACTTCTCAGGTCCAAAGGATGCCCTTGAAAACGGAGTTGCAATGGTTCATCAGGAGCTTAACCAGTGTCTTGAAAGAAGCGTTGTGGACAACCTGTTCCTGGGACGTTACCCAAAGAATTCCCTCGGTGTGATTGATGAGGGCAGGATGAAAAAAGAAGCTTCAGATTTGTTCAGAAAGCTCGGTATTACCGTAAATCTGACACAGCCGATGAAGAAAATGTCAGTATCGCAGCGTCAGATGTGTGAGATCGCAAAGGCTATTTCTTACAACTCAAAAGTAATTGTACTTGATGAGCCGACATCTTCACTGACAGCACCTGAGGTTGCAAAGCTGTTCAAGATGATGAGACAGTTAAAAGAACAGGGTATTTCCCTGATTTATATATCACATAAAATGGATGAGATCTTCGAGATCTGTGACCAGATATCCGTTCTTCGAGATGGTAGTCTGGTAATGACAAAAGACAGTAAGGACACAAACATGAACGAACTGATCTCCGCAATGGTTGGTCGTTCCCTTGACAATAGATTCCCACCTGTAGACAATGAGCCCGGTGAGACAGTGCTCTCCGTACAGAACCTGTCAACAAAGTATGCACCAAAGCTTCAGAACATTACATTTGATGTTAAGAAAGGTGAGATTTTCGGACTGTATGGTCTGGTAGGTGCAGGTCGTACAGAGCTCCTTGAAACCATATTTGGTATGCGTACAAGAGCAGCAGGAAATGTACTTTATAATGGCAAGATGATGAACTTCTCATCACCAAAGGATGCCATGGATCATGGTTTTGCCCTGATCACAGAGGAAAGAAAAGCAAACGGACTTTTCCTGAAAGCAGATATCACATTTAATACAACAATTGCAAATATGAACCATTATAAGAGCGGAATCGCACTTAGCCATGACGATATGGTTCGTGCAACCGCAGAGGAGATCAAGGTCATGCATACAAAATGTATGGGACCGGATGATATGATCGCAAACCTCTCCGGTGGTAACCAGCAGAAGGTTATCTTCGGTAAATGGCTGGAGCGTTCGCCTAACGTATTTATGATGGATGATCCTACAAGAGGTATTGATGTAGGAGCCAAGTACGAGATCTATGAACTGATCATCAACATGGCAAAGCAGGGTAAAACGATCATCGTTGTATCCTCAGAGATGCCTGAGATCCTTGGTATCACAAACCGTATCGGTGTTATGTCGAACGGTCATCTTGCAGGAATTGTAAATACAAAAGAGACCAACCAGGAAGAATTATTAAGACTTAGTGCGAAATATTTGTAATAGAGAGGAGTTTTGGTTATGGCAGATAAAAGTAAGATCCTTTCGGCTGATGCAGAAGCAGCGCTTTTAAAGCCGATTGATGAATATGTAGGAAAAATACAGTCACAGATCGATGCACTCCGTGTAGACGGATCTGACAAGGTTCAGAGCTATAAGAACCAGATCGCAATTGCGAAGGAAGACAAGAACTTATCAAAGGATGAGAGAACAAAAGCAGTTGCAGCAGCAAAAGCCGGACTGGAAAAGGCGAAGAGTGTAGAAGCAGCAAACAAGGATAAGGTATCCAAGTTGATCGCAGAAGCAGAAAAGTACCTTTCCGAGAATTATAACAGCAAATACTATGATAAAGTAGTTGCAAGCTGCGAGGCAGAAAAAGCAGCAGAAAACGAAGCGTATGAGAAGGTTCGTGCAACGATCAAGACAGAGCACGAACAGACACTTGCCAAACTGTCCGCTGCAGACGAGATCAAAGATGAGAAATATGTATATAAGAACAGATTATTTGATGCACAGATGTCTCACGAATCCAGATTACAGGAGATTAAGGACAGAAAGCATGATGCATTTGCACATAAGTTCCATCTGATCGATCTCTTACGGATGTCCAAATACACATTTGGTCAGAAGCAGGCTCAGAAGATCGAGAATTACAAATACACATTTAATACATCCCAGTTCCTTTATAAGAACGGTCTGTATATCGTAATCATCCTGATCTTCATTGCACTTTGTATTATCACACCAATCGTTAAGAATACACAGTTATTAACCGTTACCAATATCCTGAATATCTTACAGCAGGCATCTCCTCGAATGTTCCTTGCACTCGGTGTTGCCGGTCTGATCTTACTTACAGGTACTGACCTTTCCATCGGACGTATGGTAGGTATGGGTATGGTTACAGCAACTATCATCATGCATAACGGCCCTAACACAGGTGGCGTATTCGGACATATCTTTGATTTCTCAAATATTCCGGCCGCTCCTAGAGCAATTCTTGCCCTGGTAGCCTGTATAATTCTTACAACAGTATTTGCAAGTATCGCAGGTTTCTTCATGGCGAAGTACAAGATGCATCCTTTCATCTCGACCATGGCGAACATGCTGATTATCTTTGGTTTAGTAACATACGCAACAAAGGGTGTATCATTCGGTGCGATTGATTCTTCCATCCCTAGCATGTTCATCCCTACATTTGGCAGCTTCCCATCTATTATTCTTTGGGCAATTGTAGCAATCATTGTTGTATGGTTCATCTGGAACAAGACAACATTTGGTAAGAATCTGTACGCTGTAGGTGGAAACCCGGAAGCAGCAGCAGTTTCAGGTATCTCAGTATTCAAAGTAACACTTGGCGCATTCATCCTTGCAGGTATCCTTTACGGATTCGGTTCATGGCTTGAATGTAACAGAATGGTAGGTTCCGGTAGTGCTGCTTATGGACAGGGCTGGGATATGGATGCCATTGCAGCCTGTGTAGTTGGTGGTGTATCATTTACAGGTGGTATCGGTAAGATCTCCGGTGTTGTAACTGGTGTACTTATCTTCACATCATTAACATACTCACTGACAATCCTTGGTATTGATACAAACCTCAGTTCATTTTCGAAGGTATCATCATCCTTGCGGCTGTAACTCTTGACTGTCTCAAGTATGTACAGAAGAAGTAAGGAAATGTAATAATCGCTCACAAAAAAAACGATATAAATCAAAAGCCGCTCCGTTCGTCTTTGATATGCTTTCTGTCAGGCTGACAGATGCAGGCTCCAGACTGAACGGGGCGGCTTTTAAAATATCAGGAGTACGCTGCTATTTTATTTGGGATATATACGGTAAAACGGGATTTTGGGGTTCATTCTGAACGTAGATTTGTTATAATAAGGAACAGATAGAAAGAATAAAAGAGGAATGAGATATGGATAATTATAAAGTGGTACTCGTCGATGACGAGGTGGAAGTAATCGATGCGATCGAACAGAGAATTCATTGGGATATATTAGGATTTGAAGTCGTTGGAAGTGCGACAAATGGTGTGAAAGCACTGGAGCTTGTGGAGAAGCAGCAGCCGGATGTCGTGATAACGGATATCAAGATGCCATATATGGATGGACTGGAGCTTGCCAGAAGATTGAATAAAGAATATCAGAATATCCATATCATCATTTTTACAGGATTTGATGAGTTTGAATATGCGAAGGAAGCGGTTCATCTGGAAGTAGAGGAATACATGCTGAAACCGATCAATGCGCTGGAGCTTACGGAATGTATGAAACGATTGAAAAAGACGCTGGATAAGGAGAGAGAAGAACGTCTGAATGTAACAAAGCTTGAGAATTATCTAAAGGATTCCCTTCCGGTGCTTCAGACGAATCTGTTTGTTTCGTTGATCGAGGGTCGTGTAAATGAAGAATATTGCGAGAAATTTTTGAATGCGTATCAGATCGATATAAAAGGACCGTATTATTGCTGTGCGATCTTTCATACCTCGGAGCATCATGTTCCGGATGGTATGAATCCATTGCTGCTTGCCATGTCAGTCGAGCATGAGATCAAGGATCGTTTAGCACCGGAATGGAAGAATCATATGTTCACATATCTGGGAAATGCGCTTATGATCATAGAACTGGAAACGGAAGAAATGGTCGTTGCATTTACAGATGCCTGTGACCGATTCTGCAAATGGGCATATCGTGTTATGGGAGCTGTTGTGACTGCGGGAATCGGAAGAGTCTGTGATAATCTGATCAGCATTAATTCTTCTTATGATGGAGCAAGAGAAGCAGTTTCTTATCGCGTGTTATATGGAACGAGCCGTGCGATCAATATTGGTGAGATCGCACCGAAGGAGCAGGAGATCCTAATCCAGCCGGAGGATACAAAGATGCATGATCTGTTCAAGGCTATTCATCTGGGAGTACCGGAGACACTTGAACAGTCGGTGCGGAAGGAAGTGGAGAAGCTTCACAATAATGCGCAGACTGTGAGCCAGTATAACCTTGCGATCATGGAGATGGTGGGAGCATTTTATCGATTCTGTGCTAATAATTTTATAGATTTTAATGAGTTTTGCGGTAATGTCGGAAATCCATACGAACGTGTACCGGAGATGGATGAAAGCACATTAACCGCATGGATGATCGATTCGGCAAAAGCCATCAGTGAGGAGCTGAAAAATGCCAGAAACAGTACATCGAGGCGTATGGTTACGGATGCGCAGAATCTGGTGCATGACAGGTATATGGAGCCGAATCTTTCCCTGGATACCGTGTGCTCGGCACTTGGAGTATCGAATTCTTATTTTTCCAGTGTATTTAAAAAAGAGACAGGAAAAGCATTTGTAACATATCTGACTGATTACCGGATGGATCATGCGGCAGAACTGATTCTCGAAACAAATGAGAAAAGTTATCAGATTGCAGAGCGGGTCGGTTATCTTGATGCAAATTATTTCAGTTATGTATTTAAGAAGCGTTTTGGGGTATCGCCATCCAAATACAGAACGGAGCATCTGAAAAAATAAAGGGTAAATAAGGGGAAGCGTGTTGAAGGATATAAGAAAGAATAAAAAGAAGAAAAATGAAAGTTCTATTATCGGACGTCTTCGGGGGTGGTTTTATCACGGCAGATTTATAGGTTTTGATATTCAGTCGATCATTATGACGGTGCTTACTGCCCTGACGATCATCACAACCGTTATCATGGGTCTGCTGTTGTATAATCGTTTTAAGATGGCAATTAAGCAGACTGCGGTCACGAATACGGAAAATATGGTGGAAAATACTGTTGAAAAGCTGGATGCGGATCTGTTAAATGTGCGTCAGATTACGAATGCGGTGAATTATAATATTATTCAGGAATATGATATTTCCAGTCGGGATTTTAACCGGCAGTTCAGTCTGTTATATGAGATTAATGCCGATAAAATCCAGAGTATGGCGTTATATGATGATAAAGGAAATCTTCTTACGGCAGAACCGGTCGCGGTACAGAAGGATGCTGTGGAACCGTCGGAGCAGGACTGGTATCAGGATGCAGAGGCAGATATCGAGAATATTCATTTCTCTATACCGCATATCCAGAATCTGTTTGTCGATGGCACATATCGATATTACTGGGTTGTATCTCTCAGCCGTTCAGTTGATATTAACGATGGTGAGCAGCCGGGAAGTGGTGTCCTTCTGGTCGATATGAAATATTCGGTGATAGAGGATACATTGGCACGGATCAATGATGCGTCAAATGGCATCTATTATTACCTGTGCAGCCGTGATGGTCAGATGATCTATCATCCGCGCGGAACCGATATGGACAGAGGATATTTCAAAGAAGAATACAGGGATGCAGCAACCTATGAGGATGGAACATATGAACTTACGTTCAATGGCAGGACAAGCAATGTGATCGTAAACAGTGTTGCTTATACCGGATGGAAGGTGGTCGGTGTAGTACCGGAAAGTGTACAGATCGCGAGCATCAACCGGTTCCGGTATTATATCATTACAACGGTTATCATTCTTATGATGATGCTTTTAGGGGTGAACCGTATTATTTCGAAGAAGATATCCAGGCCGATTCTGAAGTTAAATGAATCAGTCAAAGCATATGAGGCAGGTGGTCCGACAGATATCTACATCGGTGGATCGTCCGAGATCCGTCATCTGGGATATTCCGTTCAGAAATCCTATGAACAGATCGAAGCTTTGATGCAGGAGATCATACGGGAACAGACGGAACGAAGAAAGAGTGAGATGGATGCGCTGCAGAGCCAGATCAATCCGCATTTCCTCTACAATACCCTGGAATCCATCACATGATGGTAGAAGCAAAGAAGAATCTGGATGCGGTGTTTATGATCTCCGAGCTTGCAAAGCTGCTTCGTATCAGTCTGTCAAAGGGCAGAACGGTGATCAGAATATCGGATGAGATCCAACATAGCAGAAGTTATATGAATATTCAAAAAGTTCGATATAAGGAGCGTTTTCAGATCGAATTTGATATTGATGAAGAGATTAATGAGTACTGTACAGTAAAGCTGATCGTTCAGCCGATTCTTGAAAATGCCATTTATTATGGTGTAGGAAATATGGATGAGGATGACGGCGGCAAAATCACGATCCGGGGAGAGAAAAAAGGCGACGATATATATATTTCCGTAGAAGATAATGGTATGGGAATGAATGAGGACATCGTAGAGAATATATTAAAAGATAATAACAAAGTACCAAAACATGGTTCCGGTGTCGGCCTGATCAATGTTCATTCCAGAATTCAGTTGATGTTTGGAAATGAATATGGTCTGGAGGTTTACAGTGAGCCGGACGAGGGTACAAGGATTGTGATCCACATACCGGCTATTCCATATACAGAGGAGAATCGGGAACAGCTTGAAACACAAAATTATGGAAAGGGGAGAGTGACAGATGAAGAGAAATAGAATTACTTTCCTCATAGCAGAGCTGATCCTGGTTGCCATTGCCGGTATATTTATCAACCGGATCTTTCGGGAAGATAATCCACAGAAACGTGTGGCAGTTATTCTTCCGGATTCCGGTAATACCAGATGGGAAGGTCTGGTTAATGGACTGAAGCAGTCTGCGCAGGTAAATAATATTCATTTGATCATCTGTAATACAGATGAGATCGTAAGTGTAGATGATGAAAAAGAGCTGATCGATGAACAGCTTGAAAATGATGTGGATGCATTTATCATCTGTCCGGCTCCCGGAACAGATACAAAAGATATGCTTACGTCTTTGCAGGCGGAGAAAGAGACCTTTGTTCTGATAACGGAGGATGCATATATGGCAGATGACACAGAATCGACCGGATTTGTAACGATAAAGCCGGATAACTATCAGATCGGCTATACTCTCGGCAGGCAGATCATAAAAAATGATACAGATAAGTCGGCAGGCAAGAAGATCGGAGTGATTGTTGGACGGGCAGAGACTGAGGCAAGTGTCAGCCGTGTAAAGGGACTTACCGATGCACTTGCAGGATATAACTGTGAGTTTGCCTGGGCGTATAATCAGAATAGCGGTAAAGATACCTGTAAGGCGGTGGATTCCCTGGAAGCGGTTGATTATATAGCAGCTATGGATACAGAAGCTCTCGATACACTCGGAGAAAATGCTGAAAATGGGTATTATAAAGGGGCAGAAATATATGGGGTAGGTACAAGCATGAAATCCATAGCCCTGCTTGATTACAACAAGATTAAATGCCTTGTTGTGCCGGATGGGTACAGCATCGGTTATGAGAGTGTAAATGAGATCGCAAAGAAACTTGGACGACCATTATATACATTAAAAAGTCATGAAGAAGCGATACGGGTAATCTATAAGGATGACCTGTTTTCGGAAGAGACAGAAAGGTTTTTATATTCGTATGAATAGAAAGAAAATAAGAAAAATAATAGCCTGTATATGCATATTGGCAGTTATGATGTCTCTGGTATCCTGCGACAGCAGGAAAAATCAGAAAGACAGAACTCTGCGGGTCGGCGTTGTTACGTATACGCCGGATGATCCGTTTATCAACGCAATGACAGATATATTGAAGGAGGATCTGAAAGCATTAGAAGCAAGTGATATGAAGGTTATCGTATCAGTCAGAAGCGGAGATAACAGTCAGCAGGAGCAGGATGAAGTGGTGGAGGAAATGATCGATGCCGGATGCGATGTGCTTTGTGTAAATCTGGTCGATCGAACTGCTCCGTCAAATATTATAAGACTCGCAAGACAGAATAATATTCCGGTGATTTTCTTTAACAGAGAGCCGGTAAGAGAGGATCTGCTGCAATGGGATAAGCTGTATTATGTCGGATGTGATGCAGCACAGTCCGGCGAGATGCAGGGGGAGATTGCTGCGGAATATATAAAGAATCATCCGGAGGTGGATCGCAATCAGGATGGTAAGATCCAGTATGTACTCTTAGAGGGTGAAGCCGGACATCAGGATGCGATCAGCCGGACAGACTGTTCGGTAAAGACCATTCTTGAAAATGGTGTGAAGCTTGAGAAACTGACCTATCAGTTTGCAGACTGGAACCGCGCACAGGCAGAGAACCGAATGAGCCGGTTGATCAGTCAATATGGGGATCAGATAGAAATGCTTATTTCCAATAATGATGAGATGGCACTCGGTGCAGTCGAGGCTTATAAGAATGCCGGATATATGCAGAGTGATTATCCGGTCATCTTTGGTATCGATGGATTAGATGATGCGCTGGAAGCTGTTCGGCTGGGCACTATGCAAGGAACTGTCTATAATGACAGAGAAGCACAGGCAAGAAAGATTGCACTGATTGCAGTAGCCTTGTTCCGTGGAAATGATGTGAGAGTATTAGGACTTGAGGATGAACGGTATTATATGGCACAGTATCGTAAGGTCGATGTTAATAATGTGGATGAATTTTTGCAAAAATAGCTATGCAGCAGGAGGTTTGCAGGTATGCAGGATATATGGATTGAATCTTTTTATAATGAAATTGATGCTGAGAAACGACAGGCATTTCTAAAAGAACATACAGGAGATCCAAAGGACGAATTGGACGCATTTCGAGAGAAGCTCTGGATTGCCCGGTATGGCAAACGAAAACCAAAGAATGATGCATTTGTGGGCTATCTGATGCAGATGAAATATATCGCAGAAGGTGGCGGCATGAGCTTGGCGCACAGAAAAGAAAGCAGGCTGCGGAAGTCCTGACAGGTTTATTCCTCGGAAACTATGACAATCTGGATATCGAGAAGCAGGAAATGATATTTTATGAGATTAAAAATGCTTTCCTGAAGCTGATCGGTGTCAGCAAGAACGGACGTGGATTTACTTCTGTTGTATTTGGCATGGGGCAGTTATCCGATGAAAGTGTAGCAAAGAAGATCGCAGATCAGGTCAGCACGATCGCATTTGCCACACCGCATATGCTTCATATGGATAAGGAGTTTGCGGTATTCCAACAGGCAGCACTTGAAGCCTTTCGACAGGAATTCCCGAACCGGGAGCATTTTCTGAAGAAGTAGGGGTGTCCGTGATATGGTGTTGGATAGTTATCAGGACATGCAGGATATTGTTAAATATGCGGTTGTAAAAAGAGCGTTATAGGGCAAAAAAGCCAGATAAACATTAATTATTGTGTTTATCTGGCTTTTTTATGATTCTCTATGCATTCTCCTGCGTAGCAGCACCTTCATATACGGCTTCGTTTGTAAGTTCAATGCCGAGCTTCTTAAAGGTTGTCATGTCGACTGTGGACAGGATCGATGATACATGGAGCTGGCAGCCGGACAGCTTTGGAAGCTGTTCCAATGCATGCTTTGCATTTGGATCGGATACGGCACACATGGATAATGCGATCAGAACTTCGTCGGTATGAAGACGAGGATTCTTGCTGCCAAGGTATCCGGTCTTTAAGTGCTGGATCGGTTCTATAAAGGTACGTGAGATCAGATGTGTATTTTTATCAATATTTCCAAGTACCTTAATTGCATTTAATAATACAGCAGATGCAGGACCGAGCAGATCGGAAGTGGAACCGGTAACGATCGTTCCGTCCGGCAGTTCTAAGGCTGCGGCGGCGGAACCATTTTCCTGTGCAAGGTTATTTGCAACCGGAACAACAGCACGATCATTGACAGTGATCTTCGCCTGCTTCATGATAAGTTCCTGTTTGTATACTTCGTCTTTGGTCGCTTCGTCTTTGACGAAACGGTTCAGAGACTGATAATATCGTCTGATAATTTCCTGCTTGGACGCTTCTCTGCAGGCTTCATCGTCAATAATGCAGTTTCCCGCCATATTTACACCCATATCGGTCGGGGATTTGTATGGACAGTAACCATAGATCCCTTCGAACATGGAAGCCAGAACCGGATAGATCTCGATATCACGATTGTAGTTGACGGTTGTTTCCCCATAAGCTTCCAGATGGAAAGGATCGATCATATTAACATCGTTTAGGTCTGCGGTAGCGGCTTCATAAGCCAGATTGACCGGATGCTTAAGTGGGATATTCCAAATCGGGAAAGTCTCAAATTTGGCATAGCCGGCCTTGATGCCACGCTTGTTCTCATGGTAGAGCTGTGACAGACAGGTCGCCATCTTGCCGCTTCCCGGACCCGGTGCAGTAACAATGACAAGCGGACGGGTTGTCTCTACATAATCATTTTTTCCATAGCCCTCATCACTTACGATATAGTCAATGTTATTCGGATAACCCTCGATGGAATAGTGATGGTAGACCTTGATGCCGATCGCTTCCAGTTTCTTCTGGAAAATATCGGCAGATGGCTGTCCGGCATATCGTGTGATAACCACGCTGCTGACATACAGCCCTTTCTTTTTATATACATCGATCAGACGGATAACATCCTGATCGTATGTGATGCCCAGATCGTGACGGATCTTATTGCGCTCGATATCAGCGGCGTTGATCGAGATGATCATTTCTGCCTGATCTGCAAGCTGTAAGAGCATCTGTAATTTGCTGTCCGGTGCAAATCCCGGAAGTACGCGGGAGGCATGATAGTCGTCAAATAATTTGCCGCCAAATTCCAGATACAGTTTATCTCCAAATTGTTCGATACGTTCTCTGATGTGCGCAGACTGCATGGACAGGTACTTGTCATTGTCGAAGCCAATGCGTTTCATTTTTTGAAATTCTCCTTCGTAAATTAATCAATATACGGTGGACACTTAAGAAAATGAAGTGCCCTATAAGAGAATACCACAGAGAGGGGAGAAAATATAGAGAAAATTTACTCAAGGCTTCGATTTTCCCCAATATCCTTCCACAGCTTCCTGATTTAGTCCTTCGCCTATGATGATCAGGATCGCCTGTCCATTTGGGATCGGTTTGATCTCGGTCTTCTGGTGGGTGACGTTGATGGATATCCAGTTTTCATCAGCGAGTTTTTGAAACCCTTTAATCCGGAAGACCTTACCACAGGCTGGATCGTGCAGGATTTTCTGGCAGCTTTCTTTTAAGAAATCCTCTGTAAAATCCATATTCATGAAGTACAGACTGTCGTAGGTCTGTTTGTCATCAAACCAGAGTTTCGTATAATTGGCATCCTGATAGCCGGATGAGAGGATCGCTTTATAGTCTTCATCGGTCAGATCTTTCCAGTTCTTTTCCAGAACTATCTGCTTTGGCGTGGACTTAGAGTGCAGAATGTCAAATGACTGTTTTACATAATCTTTGGTAGAGGCTAACTGTTCCGGTGTAACTTCTTGTGAGTGGCTGTATAAGACAGTGCCAGCCTGTGCCACCTGAGAAGCCAGAAGATAACGGGAAGCCTCGGAGAGATTCTGCTCCAGTGTGGCATCAATGATCGTGATAACATTTCCAATCGTGTACCAACGGTCAAGCGGATCTTCGTGCAGGACATCGAAGAATTCATCCATATCGAAGATGCCGGATGGCTCTACCAGAACGCGGTCATAACCACACATTCCCATTGCGATCAGCTTGGTTTTGAATCGTCTGCGGTGACAGTCGGCATCACAACCGCCGGCAACCATTTCCAGTGTACAGTTATCACCAAGGATATCCTGTAACAGCATGGCATCGACATTGACTGCACCAAAATCGTTTTCAAGAATGCCGATATTTAAGCCCTGATCGATCAGGTATTTAGCATATTTCCTTATAAATGTAGTTTTACCGGAACCTAAGAATCCGGTGATCAAATCTATCTGAATCATAAAAATCACCTCTTGCTGTATTTGCAGATGATATTCGTGTATGCATTCGTAACCTATATGTTATTTGTGTATCTTAACTTGCCAATACAGGGGCATTTGAGGTCGCCGGTACTTGATGGCACATAAGTGGCATCTTAGTACCGCTGCAGACCGAAACGAGCGGAAGCGTCCCCTGATTGGGAATGTTAAGGATACACAAATATAGAAGTAGATAAGTGCACACACGAATACCATCTGCAATCACATTCTAGCATAGGCGGGGGAAAAAGAAAATCGAGGAATGGGAAAAAGTTATCTTGTCTGAATCCCATCCATAAGGTATAGTAACCTTATCACGAAATAAACGGAAAAGGGTAAGACGAATGATTTTAAATGTAGAAAATTTGACACATGGTTTTGGAGACAGAGCCATTTTCAATAATGTATCTTTCCGGCTGCTTGCCGGTGAACATATCGGACTGGTTGGAGCAAATGGTGAAGGTAAAAGTACCTTTATGAATATTGTGACAGGAACACTTGCGCCGGATGAAGGTAAGGTGGAATGGAACAAGCATGTGCGTGTTGGCTATCTGGATCAGCATGCGGTACTGGAAAAGGGAATGACGATCGAATCTGTGTTGAAATCAGCATTTTCCTACCTGTTTGAGATGGAGGAGAAGATCAACCAGATTTATGACAGCATGGCGGATGCAACGGATGAAGAGATCATGGAAATGATGGAGGAGGTCGGCACGTTGCAGGATCTTCTGACCAACCACGATTTCTATATGATCGATGCTAAGACGGAACAGGTAGCAAGAGCGCTGGGGCTTCTGGAACTTGGACTGGATCATGACGTAACAGATCTGAGTGGTGGTCAGCGTACCAAGGTTTTACTTGCAAAGCTGTTACTTGAGAAGCCGGAGATCCTGCTGCTTGATGAGCCGACAAACTATCTGGATGCAGAACATATCGAATGGCTGAAACGGTATCTGCAGGAGTATGAGAACGCATTCATCCTGATCAGTCATGATATTCCATTTTTAAATGATGTCGTAAATATCATCTATCATATGGAGAATCAGGAGTTGAACCGCTATGTCGGCAACTATGACAAATTCTTGGAAGTATACGAGGCGAGAAAGGCACAGCAGGAGGCTGCTTACCGGAAACAGCAGCAGGAGATCAGTGAATTGAAGGATTTCGTTGCCAGAAATAAAGCGCGTGTTGCCACAAGAAATATGGCGATGTCCAGACAGAAGAAGCTGGACAAGATGGATGTGATAGAACTTGCCAGGGAACGCCCAAAGCCGGAATTTTATTTTAAGGAAGCGAGGACACCGGGCAAGATGTTATTTGAAACTGAGGATCTGGTGATCGGATATGACAAACGGGCACCACTTTCCAAACCGATCAACCTGCGAATGGAGCGTGGAGAAAAGATCGCGATCGTTGGTACAAATGGTATAGGAAAGAGTACGCTGCTTAAGAGTTTGCTTGGAATCATCAAGCCGATATCCGGTACGGTACATCTGGGTGATTATCTGTATAAAGGTTATTTTGAACAGGAAATGGCCGGAACAGAAAATACCTGTCTGGAAGAAATCTGGCAGGAATTTCCGGGATTTTCACAGTATGAGGTGCGATCGGCACTTGCCAAATGTGGACTGACAACCAAGCATATCGAGAGTAAGGTAAAGGTATTAAGCGGTGGAGAGCAGGCAAAGGTACGCCTGTGTAAACTGATCAATCAGGAGACGAATCTGTTGATCCTCGATGAGCCGACAAACCATCTGGATGTGGATGCAAAGGACGAATTGAAGCGGGCATTGAAAGACTATCACGGTTCGGTTTTGTTAGTCTGCCATGAGCCGGAGTTCTATTCAGATATCGTGACAAAGGTGTGGAATCTGGAAGAGTACAGTGTGTTGACACTGTAATAAAGAAATAAATTTATAATCATGAGGTGAAGACTGTCTATAATCGGATGGGAATATAGACGGCTATAAATATGCTGACAGAGATAATACTGAATGACAAAGTGACAAATGAAAATATCCGGGTACAGGTTATAAGATCCGGGAGAAAAAGTCTTGGTCTGGAGGTGCGACCGGATGGAACGGTACTTGCAAGGATTCCGGCGAGATTATCTGACCGGGAATTAAAAGCATTTATAGAGAAACAACAGGATTGGATCTTAAAGAAGGTGGATCAGGTAAAAAAGCGTGCGGATGCACGAACGAAAATTAAGGTTCCATCTGTGGATGCGTTATCAGATGCAGAGATTCAGAAGATCAAGGATAAGATAGCAGATCGGGTAAAGTATTATTGTGCGGTTATGCAGGTGACAGTTGGGCGCATCACGATCCGCAACCAGAAGACCAGATGGGGAAGCTGCAGCAGTGCCGGAAATGTGAATTTTAATTATCAGTTATATTATCTGCCGGATGAATTACTTGACTATGTGGTAGTGCATGAGCTGGCACATAGACGACATATGAATCATTCCAAAGAATTCTGGTCAGAGGTAGCGCGGTATTGCCCGGACTATAGAGCGAGACGGAATCAGTTAAAAGAATATCAACTGGCGAATTAAAAATTGAAATGTAAAGGAAGTTTAATATGGGATTATTTCGAAAAAAGAAAGAGCAGGCATCATATGACAGTCAGAGTAAACGACCGGTCATCAAATGCAGCATCTGCACCGGTGAACAGGTCGCTGGTTTTCAGGATATTCATAACGGAATATTTGAAGATATCATGTTGATCCGTGGAAAAGAAGATCTGAAAGTCTTCCGGAAAAAATATGGAATCCCGCAGGATGCGGAGATTCCAAAGATATATTGATTTTCTTTCATATTTTCAATATGATCGCCGAGTGTAACCCCGTCTTTGTTTATATCAATGTCTTTAATACCCATAATAGTACCTCCTGAAAAAATAGTTCCTATATTATCTATAATACAGAGTTCATAACAAATAGCAAAAAGGAGTTTAACAGTGACACAGGAAAATTTAGTAAGATTTGAGTTCCGAAATATTAAAAAGAATGAAGCAGAGCAAACAGCAGAGATCGAACGGATCTGTTTTCCTCCGAATGAGGCCTGCACTCCGGAGATGATGCATTTGCGTGTGGAGAAAGTGCCGGAAATGTTTCTGGTTGCGGTAAATAAAGCAACAGGTAAGATTGCCGGATTTATTAATGGTCTGTCTACAAATGAAACGGTTTTGCGTGATGAATTTTTTCAGAATGCAGATCTGTATGATCCTGCCGGAGAAAATGTAATGATCCTTGGTGTTGATGTTTTGCCGGAATATCGCAGGATTGGGCTGGCTTCCGAGATGATGGAATGTTATAAGAACAGGGAAAGACAGAATGGACGAAAGCGACTGATCCTTACCTGTCTGGAATCCAAGGTTGCCATGTACCGGAAGATGGGATATGAGGATAACGGCATGTCGGTTTCTTCGTGGGGCGGCGAACAGTGGCACGAGATGACGTGTAAACTGGGAAAGGGTATCCCGGAGCAATTGCAAAGACAGCGTTGGAGCTTGGATAAGGAGAAAGAATATGCATACATTAGAAGCAGCCAGAAAATATGAAAAAGAATATGAAGTTGATGCTGATAAAAGACCGTTATTTCATGTGACACCACCGATCGGCTGGATGAATGATCCCAATGGATTTTCAGTATATAAGGGACAAATCCATTTGTTTTATCAATATCATCCATATAGCAATGTATGGGGACCGATGCATTGGGGGCATCAGGTAAGTGAAGATATGATAAGTTGGAAGCAGTATCCGACGGCACTTGCACCGGATAAGGAATACGATGAGGAAGGATGCTTTTCCGGTTCGGCAGTTATGACAAATCTTGGACATGTGTTGTTTTATACAGGAGTCAGTAAAGATAAGAATGGTGGCTGCAATCTTCAGAATCAGTGTATGGCAGTTGGAGATGGTGTAGGTTATAAGAAGCTGAAGAACAATCCTGTTCTCACAGGAGCGGTGATGCCGGAGGGATTCAGCCATATTGATTTCAGAGATCCGAGGTATGGGAAGAAGATGGTATTTACTATATGCTGACCTGCAGCCGGGATGCTCAGAATAAAGGAATGATCGCGTTATTTTCAAATCCTGAAATACATCAATATCTGGAAAAAACAGAGCTTACCGAACAGGAGGCAGAAGCCTTTGAGAAAGCAGCAGGTTGTTGGAAATATGAAGGTGTATTTGCAGAGCACATGGAACGGTTAGGAAGCGTATGGGAATGTCCGGATTATTTCAGGTTGGACGGAAAAGATGTGCTGTTGTTTTCACCACCTGATGTACAGGCGCAGGAAAATGAACTGCATAATGGTAATAATGCGATCTATGTTGTTGGAACATATGATCATGCAAAAAAGCAGTTTCAAATGGGGCAGCCACATACACTTGATAAAGGTCTGGATTTTTATGCATCACAGACGACAGAACTTCCGGATGGAAGGAGAATCCTGATCGCATGGATGCAGTCATGGCATAATTCATTTATCCCAGATGGACAGGAGTGGCAGGGCATGATGACAATCCCAAGAGAATTATATCTGTCAGATGGCAGGATCATCCAGAAGCCTGTGAAAGAACTGGAGCAATATCGGGTTCGGCCGGTTTCATATTCGAATGAAAAGGTAGAAGGCGGGCAGAACTTTGATGGGATAGAGGGAAGAACGCTGGATATGACAGTAATAATAAAATCCGGTGAATTTCAGGAGTTTTATATAGATGTAGCAAAAGATGCAGAGCATTATACCAGAATTACATATAACAGAAGAAAACGGGAGATCGAAGTTGACCGGACATTTGCCGGAATGAACCGGGATGTAGTCTGCATCAGGCGGGCAGAGGTAGAATCGGAAGCAGAACGGATAACATTACGGTTTATTCTTGACCGCAATTCGGTAGAACTGTTTGTGAATGACGGAGCGTTGTCAATGAGTACAGCAATTTATACGCCACAGACAGCAGATGGCATTTCGTTTTTCTGTGATGGAAATGCGATAATCGATATAGAAAAGTTCGATATTGAGATTCCGATGAACAGATAAATTCTGATACCGGTTATAGAAATAGTAATCTGAAATACCGACAATGCAATGAATCTATTTGACGGATAAACCACATGTAGTATAATAAACATGACCATTCGTTTAGAAATAAGTGCGGCATTTGTCGTATTACCCATGACTCTTTTTTCTATTGCGTAGGCAGAGCGGAGCTTTCAGGAGGTAGCGGATGGCCTTTTTTGTGTAAAAGCACCGAAGAACAGGACGTGGAATAGAAGGTCTCGGTGTATGCAATATGCAGGGCTTTTCATGTAAAGAGGCGCATAGATCAGACAGGAGGAAGCACTACAATGAAGATGATATCGTGGAATGTAAACGGAATTCGCGCATGTGTTGGAAAGAACTTTATGGATTTCTTTAAAGAGGCAGATGCAGATATTTTTTGTATTCAGGAATCAAAAATGCAGGAAGGACAGCTTCAACTGGAGCTTTCGGGTTATTATCAATATTGGAATTATGCAGAGAAAAAGGGATATTCCGGAACTGCTATTTTCGCAAAGAAAGAGCCGTTGTCAGTGGCATATGGAATCGGTATAGAAGAACACGACCATGAGGGACGAGTCATCACACTCGAATATGATAATTTTTATATGGTTACTGTATATACGCCAAATTCACAGAATGAGCTTGCCAGACTGGACTATCGTATGAAGTGGGAGGATGATTTCAGAGAGTATCTGAAGCAGTTGGAACAGACAAAGCCGGTGGTAGTATGTGGGGATATGAATGTGGCACATACAGAGATCGATCTGAAAAATCCAAAGTCCAATCGTAAGAACGCCGGATTTACAGATGAGGAAAGAGAAAAATTCAGTACCCTGCTTGACAGTGGATTTGTTGATACGTTTCGTTTTTTTAATCCGGACGCAGAAGGCATTTATTCCTGGTGGTCTTACCGTTTTAAGGCAAGAGAGAAGAATGCCGGATGGCGGATCGACTATTTCCTGACCTCAAAGGCTCTGGAATCCAGACTGGTAGATGCAAAGATCCATACAGAAGTGTTTGGTTCGGATCATTGTCCGGTAGAACTGGATATTGACCTGTAACGGTGCCATTTATAAGAATAAATGTTTACTGACAGGAGAAAAAGCAAAGATTACAGCACTTGCGGGTGTAGAAGAATAGAAAAAATGATAAAAGGAGAAATTATATATGCCAGTTTTTGATTTCAGTGATAAACCGGTAAAGAATGAGGATACGGTTTGTACCTATACGGCATTTCAGTCAAATGCAAAGGAAAAGACACCGGAGGAACCGATTCTAGTGTTAGACAACAGTGAGAGACAGTGGATCCATCATGCACTGGGAGTTTTTACAAATCCGGCAAAGCGTACTGCTTTTGAATTCAAGGAAAATGGGGAGACATTTTCAGCAGATATTTTAAAGATTGATTCCAGATTTGTCAGTCTGATCAAATGGCTGGGAGAAAATCATATCAATGTACGTCTGTCCGGTAAAAATCTGGAAGATGGATATGCAGTATACAGAATCCGAGAGACAGCATTTGGTGGCGGAACCAAGTTATCTGCGGCAGATGGATTCTTACAGTTTATGATCGAACGACTGCTTGCAAGTACAGCGTCAGAGGAAGTCGAGGAGGATGACGATGCGGATGAGGAAGGCGACGATATGAAGCTGACCAGTCTTCAGAGCATTTCTGATTTTATGACATGTGCGGGCAGAACGATGCCGGATAATATCCGTCTCTGGGCGAGAAGAAATCTTGCTGTTGCCAGATCAAACGAGGTGTCACCGGAGGAGCGTCGTCATGCACAGAGAGCACTCTCGATCATGATGAATATTCAGTGGAAGAGCAATTATTTTGAAGCAATCGATCCGGTTGAAGCAAGACGGATCCTGGATGAAGAATTATATGGAATGGAACGGGTAAAACAGAGGATTATGGAGACGGTTATCCAGATCAACCGAACTCATACCCTTCCTGCTTATGGACTTCTGCTGGTCGGACCTGCCGGTACCGGAAAATCACAGATCGCGTATGCGGTTGCCCGTATTCTGAAACTGCCATGGACAACCCTTGATATGAGTTCGATCAATGATCCGGAGCAGCTTACAGGAAGTTCCAGAATCTATGCAAATGCAAAGCCGGGTATCATCATGGAAGCATTCTCGATCGCAGGAGAATCCAATCTGGTATTTATTATCAATGAGCTTGATAAGGCTGCATCAGGAAAGGGAAATGGAAATCCTGCGGATGTACTTTTGACTTTGCTTGATAATCTTGGATTTACAGATAACTATATGGAGTGTATGATCCCGACCGTTGGCGTATATCCGATCGCAACGGCAAATAATAAAGAAGATATCAGTGCGCCATTGATGTCACGTTTTGCGGTTATCGACATACCGGATTATACCTTTGAAGAAAAGAAGATCATTTTCAGTAAATTTGCATTGCCAAAGGTATTGAAGCGGATCGGTCTGAAAGAGAATGAATGTATCATTACAGAGGATGGGCTGGATGCGGTCATAGAAGAATTCAAGAATACCTCCGGTATCCGTGATCTGGAGCAGGCAGCCGAGCATCTGGCAGCAAATGCACTCTACCAGATCGAGGTAGATCATGTACCACAGGTGACCTTTGACGCGGAGGGCGTGAGACATTTGTTCCTGTAGGAGATTTCCTGTAGGAATGTTGCCGGACGGCTGTTTTTAGTTAAATGAAAATGGAGCGTAAGTAAAAATGATAAAATTAGTAGCAAGTGACGTGGATGGAACTCTTGTTCCTGACGGAACATTTGAGATCAATCCTGAGATCTATGATGTAATAAAGGCATTAAAAGAAAAGAATATAACTTTTGTAGCAGCAAGCGGCAGGCAGTATGCGAGCCTTAAGAAGTTATTTGCACCGGTTGCAGATCAGATCTTATATATCCCGGATAATGGCGGATTTGTCAGAGGAAGCAAGGGCGAAACATGGCTCAAACGTCCGATGGAGAAAGGCCTGATCCGTGCGATCGTGGAGGATGCAGAGAAGCTGCCGGATGTAGAGCTGTTGCTCTGTGGAAGGGATTATGCCTATGTTGGAAGCGAGGATGGACGACTGTATAACTGGATGCGGGAAGCATATCGCTATGAGATCAAGGCAGTGCCGGATCTTACCGATATTAATGATGATATCGTGAAGATCTCGATATTCCACCCGGAGGATGCAGAGCGGATCGTAAAAGACTGGTTTTATGACAAATGGAAGGATACCGTTCTGCTGGCACCTGCCGGAGTTTACTGGGTAGACTGTTCGGAACCATCGATCAACAAGGGAAGTGCATTGCAGTTTCTGCTTGATAAATATGAGATCAAACCGGATGAAGTTATGGTATTTGGTGATAATATCAATGACCTTGGTATGCTTGCCTGTGCAAAGGAAAGCTATGCGATCGGAAGTGCCAGAGATGAGGTAAAGCAGGCAGCAGCCCATGTAGCAGATACGATGCGCAATCAGGGTGTGATCAAGGTGTTAAAGGAGCAGTTGTTAAAATAAACTCAGACAGTAGTTGTGATTGAAAAAGGAGTGAAGCCTGATGGCATGTACAACGATATTAGTTGGAAAGAAGGCATCCTATGATGGATCAACGATCATTGCCAGAAACGATGATTCAGGATCCGGTCATTATATGCCGAAGAAATTTGTAGTCGTAGAACCGGAAGAACAGCCAAAGATCTACCATTCGGTTCTGGCGCATCTGGAAATTCCGCTTCCGGAAGAAGCGATGCGCTATACCTCGATGCCAAATGCAGTCGATGGTGAGGGCATCTGGGCGGCAAGCGGTGTAAATGCAGCCCATGTTGCAATGACAGCGACCGAAACCATTACATCGAATCCGAGAGTGCTCGGTGCAGATCCTCTGGTCGAGTATCAGCCGGCAGAGAACGGAAACGAAGAAATATCGGGCGGAATCGGAGAAGAAGATATTGTCTGTCTGGTACTCCCATATATAAGAAGTGCGAGAGCAGGTGTAGAACGTCTTGGAAATCTGCTTGAAACGTACGGAACCTACGAGATGAATGGAATCGCATTCCAGGATCAGGATGAGATCTGGTGGATGGAGACGATCGGAGGACATCACTGGATCGCGAAGAAAGTGCCGGATGATGTCTATGTTGTGATGCCGAATCAGTTCGGCACGGATGTATTTGATATGAAGGATGCATTAACGGATCAGAACGCACATATGTGCTCAAAAGATCTGGCGGAATTTATCGAGAAGAATCATCTGGATCTGACTATTAGAAGAAGCACAGAACGTAAGGACGAAGATGCGGATCTGCCGTTTGGTAGATTCATTAATCCAAGAGAGATATTTGGCAGCCATGATGATTCGGATCATGTCTACAATACGCCAAGAGCATGGTTTATGGAGCGGTACCTGAATCCGAAGACGTACCGCTGGGATGGTGAAAATGCAGATTACACACCGGTATCGGACGACATTCCATGGAGTCTGATTCCGGAGTATAAGGTGACGATGGAGGATGTCAAATATGTGTTGTCCTCGCATTATCAGGGAACACCATATGACCCATATCTTCCATATGGAGATAAGAAGATGGCAGGTGCATATCGTTCCATCGGCGTTAACCGGACTGATTTCATGTCTGCGATCCAGATGCGACCATATGGAGCAGAGGACAGCCGTGTGATCGAGTGGGTGGCATTTGCTTCAAATGCGTTTAATGTCATGGTGCCATTTTATGCAAATGTGGACACAACACCGGAATATCTGGCGAACACGACCGCTGATGTATCTACCGATAATTTCTACTGGAACAGCCGGATGATCGCAGCGATGGCAGATGCATCTTACAGCAAGTCGCTGTTTCATATCGAACGGTATCAGGAAACCATGCTTGCGAAAGGGCATGAGGTGATCAACCGATACGATGAGCAGATAGAAAAAGAACCGGATGTCGGTAAACGAAGTGCGCTTCGAGAGCAGGCCAATCAGGAAATGGCAGATATCCTCCGGAAAGAGACCGGTAATACGCTTTCCAAAGTCTTATATGAACTGAGTAATCAGATGAAGAATTCTTATGCGAGATCGGATGCTTAAGGCATCGGCATAGAGAAGCAAGAAATACAGGAGAAAAAGTAGAAAATATGAAACGAGAATCATTTAAATCCCGTTTAGGCTTTTTATTAGTAAGTGCGGGATGTGCGATTGGAATTGGAAATGTATGGAGATTCCCATATGTGGTAGGAGAAAATGGTGGAGGAATATTTGTATTGTTCTATCTGCTGTTCCTTGTGGCGATGGGGCTTCCGGTTCTGACGATGGAGCTTGCGGTCGGACGAGGCAGCAGAAAGAGTGCAGTTCTGGCTTATAAGGAGCTTGAAAAACCAAAGAGTAAATGGCACATTCATGGATGGTTTGCGATCCTTGGCTGTTATGTTCTGATGATGTATTACACAACCGTATCCGGCTGGATGGTATCTTATTTTTATAAATTTGTCACAGGCGAATTCAAGGCCGGTATGGATGCGGATGCGACCGGATCTGTATTCTCGGATCTGCTTGCCGATCCGAAGCAGATGGGCTTCTGGATGATCCTGACGGTTATTGTCGGATTTATCGTATGCAGCCGTGGGCTTCAGAATGGTCTGGAACGAATCAGTAAGATTATGATGACAGCACTGTTGGTGCTGATCGTGGTACTGGCAGTTCACAGCATTACTTTATCAGGAGCCGGTGAAGGTTTACGGTTCTACCTGATTCCAAATCTGTCAACGGTTGAGAAAGTCGGTATCGGAAATGTGATCTCCGCGGCTATGAATCAGGCCTTCTTCACTCTGAGTCTTGGTGTAGCTGCGATGGAGATCTTCGGAAGTTATATGAGCAAGGATCATGCGCTGGCAGGCGAAGGTGTGCGAATCTGTGCCCTGGATACATTTGTTGCTGTTATGTCAGGATTGATCATTTTTCCGGCATGCTTCAGCTATGGAGTAGAGGTCACTGCAGGACCAAAGCTGATATTTGTAACGCTGCCGAATGTATTTGTAAATATGGCAGGCGGCAGGATCTGGGGTTCATTGTTCTTTCTGTTTATGACATTTGCAAGCTTTTCTACGGTTATCGCCGTATTTGAAAATATCATGTCATTTGCGATGGATATGTTTGGATGGAGCAGAAATAAAACGGCTTTCATCAACTGTATCATCATACTGATCGCAAGTCTTCCTTGTGTTCTGGGATACAACGTGTGGAGTGATTTGCACCTGATCGGTGGCAGGGATGTATTAGACAGTGAGGACTTCCTGGTAAGTAATCTTCTGCTCCCACTCGGTTCACTGATCTATCTGTTGTTCTGTGTTACGAAATGGGGTTGGGGCTTTGATAATTATATTGAGGAAGTAAATACCGGTTCCGGAGTGAAAATGTCCGTAAAATTAAAACCATATTTCCAGTTTGTACTTCCTGTTCTGATCCTGATCATTCTGATTCAGGGACTGTTATAAAGAAGATTTTCAAGATGAAATATGAGAAGATATTTGGGAGATCAGACGGTATATGGATACGAAAAAATATGAAGATCAGATACCTGTAGATGAAGGTCTGCAGGGAAATGAGACAATTGAAGAAGCAATCCTTGTTTTACAGCAGGAACCGACAGAAGAAATGCTTGCACATACACTTACAGTGATAAGACGGCGTGCGAGAGCAAATGGACAGTTCATTGTTGCTGTTATACCACCGGCGGGTGCGGAGAGCAGTTTGCAGATCCAGGCGATCCAGACCGAGGATGAGAGGTACTGGTGGATGGCATTTACCAGCTTTGATGAGGAGATAAAGGGCGGTGAAACCGTAATGTCGACCTTTATGGCAGATATCAGCCATCTCTTTGAGGCAGCTTTAATGACGGACGATATAGAGGGCATTATTCTGAATCCCTGGAACCGTGCATTAATGTTGGATAAGAGCCTGCTTCAGCTGATTCTTGCAGGAAAGTAGCCAAACATTAGAAAAATGCCATTTTTTGTATAAAAAGTTTAGAAAAATTAATTTTTCACAAAAACAGTTGTTTAAATTTCACAAAAATATAATGAGAAATGAAAAGAATTGTGATATAATCAGAAAGTAGTGTAGTAGTACACTACTTTTTGTTTTTTATAGGCAAGAGCCGTTTGCGGCTCCTTAGTCGTACCAATAAGATAGAGTAATAGGAGGATGGAAAGATGGCAAGATTTACGTTACCTAGAGATATTTATCATGGAAAGGATGCATTAGATGCATTAAAAACTTTTAAAGGAAAAAGGGCGATGATCTGTGTTGGCGGTGGCTCGATGAAACGCTTTGGATTTCTGGATAAAGTAGAAAAGAATCTGAAAGAGGCAGGAATGGAAGTTCAGTTATTTGAAGGCATTGAACCGGATCCGTCTGTTGAAACAGTTATGAAGGGTGCTGCTGCCATGCTGGAGTTTGAACCGGACTGGATCGTAGCAATCGGCGGAGGTTCTCCGATTGATGCGGCAAAGGCAATGTGGATCAAATATGAATATCCGGACATTACATTTGAAGATATGTGTAAGGTATTTGGTATTCCTTCCCTTCGTAAAAAAGCTCATTTCTGTGCAATTTCATCTACTTCAGGAACTGCAACTGAAGTAACGGCCTTTTCAATTATCACGGATTATCAGAAGGGTATCAAATACCCGATCGCTGATTTTGAGATCACACCGGATGTAGCGATCGTTGATCCTGAGCTGGCAGAGACGATGCCGCAGAAGTTAGTTGCTCATACCGGTATGGATGCAATGACACATGCGATCGAGGCATATGTATCAACCGCAAACTGTGATTTCACAGATCCGCTTGCATTACATGCTATTAAGATGATCCAGAATGATCTGGTTGGTTCTTATAACGGAGACATGGAAAAACGTGATGCAATGCACAACGCTCAGTGCCTTGCAGGTATGGCATTCTCAAATGCGCTTCTGGGTATTGTTCATTCTATGGCACATAAAACAGGTGCAGCATTTGCGGATTATGGTGCACACATCATTCACGGTGCGGCAAATGCAATGTATCTGCCGAAGGTCATCGCATTTAATGCAAAGGATGAAACTGCAAAAGAAAGATATGGAGTGATCGCAGACTTTATGGGACTTGGCGGTGATACATTAGATGAGAAGGTAACACTTCTGATCAACTATCTGCGTAAGATGAACGATGATCTGAATATCCCGCACTGTATCAAACATTATGGTGCTGACAGTTATCCGGCAGAGCAGGGCTTTGTACCTGAGAATGTATTCTTAGAGCGGTTGCCTGAGATCGCAGCAAATGCAATATTGGATGCATGTACAGGATCAAATCCAAGACAGCCAAGTCAGGAAGAGATGGAGAAACTCTTAAAGTGCTGTTATTATGATTCAGAGGTTGATTTCTAAAAGTAATTGATTTATAAGAGGTACAATACTGATATAAAATAAGAATCCAGGGTATTTTTGGAACAAATTCCGAAAATACCCTTTTAAATGTCAGGTAAAACTTGATTTCTCAGGGATAGCACTTTATACTGGAAAAGTAGTGTGCCTTTATGGAAACGAATGTAGCAGAATGCTTATCATAGGGCATAAAAAACAAAAGAAAATTTTGGAGGAGAGAAATTGAAGATCAAAAGAAAACAGATAGCGATGCTTATATTCATTGCGATCATAATCGTACTCATGGTGGTAACCGGTAAAACACCGGGGGAGATCGCAGATCCGGAGAATTATCAATGTAAGACCTATGCAACGATATTATCTCTGCTTCCACCGGTTATTGCGATTGGTCTGGCACTGATCACAAAGGAGGTTTATACCTCATTGCTTGCAGGTATTATCACAGGTGGATTATTATATTCGAATTTCAATCTGGAGTTAGGTATCAATACCATGCTGTTTAATGAAAATGGCGGTATGATCGCGAAGCTTTCAGATTCAGGAAATGCGGGTATTCTGGTATTTCTTGTTATGCTTGGTATTCTGGTATCCCTGTTAAATAAAGCCGGAGGTTCTGCGGCATTTGGAAAATGGGCATCAAAACACATTAAGACAAGGATTGGTGCACAATTATCCGTTATGGTTCTTGGAATCCTGATCTTTGTAGACGATTATTTTAATTGCCTGACTGTAGGCAGTGTCCTTCGTCCTGTAACAGATCGTCATAAAGTATCAAGAGCCAAATTATCTTATATTATTGATGCTACAGCAGCACCGGTGTGTATCATAGCACCGATCAGTTCATGGGCTGCCGCTGTTACATCATCCGTACCGGAAGATGCCGGAATTAACGGATTTGCAGTATTTATCCAGACAATTCCATATAATCTGTATGCGCTTCTTACGTTAGTCATGGTACTTGGAGTAACCATTCTTCGTGTTGATTTCGGTCCGATGAAGAGACATGAAATAAATGCGATCGCAGGGGATCTGTTCACAACTCCGGGAAGACCATATGAAGATAATGAAGAAGAAATTTTAAAAGAAAATGCACATGTGCTGGATCTGATCCTGCCGGTTGTTGTGCTGATCATAAGCTGTATCATTGCAATGGTATATACAGGTGGTTTCTTTAGCGGAACATCATTTGTAGATGCATTCGCAAATTCATCCGCATCGGTTGGTCTGGTGCTTGGTGGTGCTGTTACACTGGTATTTACGTTTATTTATTTCATGCTGCGTGATACCTTATCCTTCCGGGAATTTACGGAATGTATACCGGAAGGTTTCAAATCAATGATCGCACCGATCCTGATCCTTACAATGGCGTGGACACTTTCCGGTATGACGAATCTCCTCGGCGCAAAGGTATATGTAGCTGATCTGGTATCCAGTTCTGCCGGTTCCATGCAAGGCTTCCTGCCGATGATCATATTCATTGTTGCAGCCTTACTTGCATTTGCCACCGGAACGTCATGGGGAACTTTCAGTATTCTGATCCCGATCGTGATCGGCGTATTCCCATCCGGACAGATGATGGTAATCTCTATCGCATCCTGTCTGGCAGGTGCGGTATGCGGTGACCACTGCTCCCCGATCTCAGATACAACGATCATGGCATCTGCCGGGGGACATTGTGAGCATGTAAACCATGTATCTACACAGCTTCCATATGCACTTGTTGTAGCTGCTGTATGTATGGTTGGATATCTGTTGATCGGAATTCTTCAGGCTGCAAAGCTTGCCGCACTTTCATGGCTTGCGCTTCCGGTTTGCATCGTGCTGTTATTTGTAATTCTAATGCTTATTCGTGCAAAAACCGGACGTGAAGAGATTTAGATTTCGGATATTTTCACCGAAACGCATGGACATATTTAAGGGCGTACGATCTGAATTCGAAAAACCTGCCAGATTATAGTAAAGGAAATTAGTAGTAAAATATGTTAGAAACAATTGAATCAATCAACAATGTAGTCAATAACTTTATATGGGGAGTCCCTGCCATGATCTGTATTATTGGTGTCGGTCTGGTGTTAAGCTTCCGAACCCGGTTTCTGCAGATCCGGAAATTCCCATATGCGATGAAAGTTACGATCGGGCGAATGTTTCGAAAGAAGCAGGCTGCTGATGGAGCCATGACACCGTTTCAGGCGGTGTGTACCGCGCTTGCGGCTACGGTCGGGACAGGAAATATAGCAGGCGTTGCCGGAGCAATCGCTATCGGTGGACCGGGTGCCGTCTTCTGGATGTGGATATCCGCACTTCTTGGTATGTGTACAAAGTTTTCAGAAGTAACACTTGCCGTTCATTTCCGGGAGAAGAATGATAAGGGCGAATTTGTCGGCGGACCGATGTATTACATTAAGAATGGTCTGAAGAAACACTGGCACTGGCTTGCATATCTGTTTGCGGCATTTGGTGTGATCACAGTGTTCGGTACAGGAAATGCCACACAGGTAAACACGATCACGACAGCGATCGATTCTGCATTATTTAATTATGGAATTATTTCAAAGGATTCCGTATCAAACATAAATCTGGTCATCGGTATTGTGCTCGCAGTCCTGCTTGCATTGATCCTGCTTGGCGGGATTAAGAGAATCGGACAGGTAACAGAGAAGCTGGTACCATTTATGGCGCTGTTCTATGTGGTGCTTGCGCTTGGAGTCGTAATTTTAAATATCAATCATGTGCCGGCAGTATTTAAAGAGATTGTGGAAGGCGCATTTTCACCGGCGTCAGTAACCGGTGGTGTTGTTGGAAGCTTTTTCATGAGCATGAAGAAGGGTGTATCAAGAGGTATCTTTTCAAATGAGGCCGGGCTTGGTACAGGTTCAATCGCACATGCATGTGCAGATACAAGAAAGCCGGTAAAACAGGGATTCTTTGGAATCTTTGAAGTATTCGTAGATACTATAGTTATCTGTACCCTGACTGCATTGGTTATACTTTGCAGCGAAGTGCCGATCACATATGGACAGGCAGCGGGCGCTGAGCTTACGATCAGTGGGTTTACTGCTACATATGGCAACTGGGTATCACTTTTTACAGCTGTGGCAATGTGCTGTTTCGCATTTTCAACTATTATTGGTTGGGGATTATATGGTGCGAGGTGTATCGAGTTCCTGTTCGGAACAAAGGTAAATAAGCCGTTTATGTTTGTTTATTCACTGGTTGCTATCGTTGGTGCAACCTTAGATCTTGGATTGCTCTGGAGTATTGCAGAGACTTTCAATGGTCTGATGGCGATACCAAACCTGATCGCAGTATTCTTGCTTTCCGGTGTAGTTGTGAAGCTGGTCAGGGAGCATTTTGATCTGGAAGCAAGGGAAGAAGCATAATAAAAATAACAGATAAGTAAAAATAATAGATAAACAAAAAACATCTAATCGGATAACAGATATGAATATGTCGTTAACCGATCGGATGTTTTTTTCTTTATGGAAAGTCTTATTGCATAAAGCAAGGAACTTCAGATTAAAATTTCGTCAAATCAAAATTTTTTCAAAAAATATAAATTTGTATCAACTTTTTCTCATCCTTAAACATCTAAATAATAGAAAACAAAGTAAGAAATACTTTTGAGATAGATAAGGAGGAACGGATAATGCGTCAGAATAGGAATAGAGTCAGATTACAAAAAAGAAGAAAGATGTTCTTAATGCAGCAAAAGAGAAAGAGAAGGAGAAGAAGACAGCAGATATTTATGCGTGGAACGGCAGCAGCAATGCTTCTGTTTGCGTTCTGCATCAGTATTCGGTTTATACATATGGCGAAAGACAGACCGATTGTAGAAGGATCAACGCAGGAGCCTGTGACAACAGAGGTAAGTACGACAGAGACAAGTACGACAGAGAGTTCCGGAACCGGTAATGTGAAAGAGACATTGCTGACAGGCCGGGGAGATGATACTACAACAGGATCAGTAAAAAACATGGATTTAAAGAGCGATGACAAATCAAATGATTTTTCGGATGCGGTATTTGTCGGAGATTCCAGAACGGAAGGCTTCGTGTTACAAACCGGTATACAGACAACCGCATATGTACACAAGGGATTAACTGTTGCAAGCGCATATACCGCAAAAGTAATCCATCAGGACGATGAAGACCGGTCAGTGATGGAGGCACTTGCCAGAACAAGATATAATCGTGTATATTTAATGTTTGGAATCAATGAGACAGGCTGGATCAGTAATGATATATTTATCTCAGATTACAAGCAGATCATTGATGATATTAAGGCACAAAATCCATCTGCAAAGATATTTATTCAGTCGGTACTTCCGGTAAGTAAAGCGGTATCGGATTCCGGCGGATATGTCAGAAATGATAAGATCGCGGAATATAATAAACGATTAGAGCAGCTTGCAGCGGATGAAGGTGCTACATTTGTGAATGTGCAGGAAGCGGTATCAACAGATGGAGTTCTGCCGGATGATGCGGCCACAGATGGAATTCATCTGAATAAGAAATATTGTGAAAAATGGCTCACATATCTGGAGGAACATACACTGGATAAATAAAAATATTAACAGAGGGAACAGAACGTGAATGAGCGTAGTATTTTAAGAAAAACGAAATATCAGAATGAACGTGCCGGTTATAAAAAGCAGGAATCACAAGATACGGGAATCCGGTCAACTGTGGTGATACGATTTATTGAGGATAATCAGGAGAAGTTTTATCGGATGGCATTTAGCTATATGAAGAATGAACAGGATGCTTTAGATGCGGTTCATGATGCGGTTGTTAAGATACTGCAGAACCGGAGCCAGGTAAAAAGTCCGGAATACTTTGAAACATGGGCGTATCGTATACTGATCAATGAATGTCTGATGGCTTTGCGAAGACAAAAAAAGGTTGTCTATCTGCAGGAGGATGATTCACTTGAAGACAGTACAGACAGAACGGGAAAGCAGGAGGAATATGTCGATCTGTATCATTCTATGGATCGGCTTCCGGCAAAATTGAAAACAGTCGTTCTTCTGCGTTTTTTTGAAGATATGCCATTTGACAAGATCGCAGAGGTTACAGGAGATAATATCAACACAGTAAAATCAAGGTTGTATAAGGCTTTGAAACTCTTAAAGCTGGATTTGGAGGTTTATGATGAAGTTTAATAAAGAGGAATATGAAAATATAAAAATCCCGGAACAATTGAATTCCATAGTTCAGGATGCGATAGAAGAAGGACTGACGACAGAGAGCACAGGGATGTCGGATCAGAAGCCTGTTAATATATATACGAGACGGAAGAAACATATACTGCGTTATGCAGGAGAGGCCGTAGCTGCAACATTTTTGATATTTGTGGTTCTGCTGAATGTATCGCCGACGTTTGCAAAGGCAGCTGCCGATACGCCGTTTATCGGTTCTGTGTGTCAGGTATTTACCTTCCGGGAATATGAATATGCGGATGAAGCCAAATATGTAAATGTGAAAGTTCCGCAGTTGAATAATACCGGAAATTCCGAACTGGAAAAGCGTGTGAATCGTGAGATAGCAAAGATGATCAACCAGGAAGTGGAAGCAAGTAAGAAGCGTGCGGAAGAAGAGTATAATGCTTATATATTAACCGGGGGAGATCCGAAGAACTTTATTCCATATGATATCGTCATTGACTATGAGGTCAAATGTCTGGATGAACATTATGTATCCTTTGTGATCAGTGAAAATGAGACCCGGGCAACCGGTTATTACCAGATGTTCTATTATAACATTGATCTGGATACAGGAAAGGATATTACATTAAAAGAATGGTTTGGCAGCAATTATAAGAAGATCATAGCCGATGAGGTTCAGAGGCAGATTAATACCTGGGACGACGAAAAGAAATTCTATCTCTGGGAAGATTTAGATCTGGAAGATCTGATCAATGAAGATACACAGTTTTATATCAATGACAAGGATCAGGTTGTGGTATTTTTTAATAAATATGAGCTGGGCGCAGGAGCAATGGGAACGCCGGAATTTATAATTGATGTATCAAAATAATAGAAAATAAAAAGCTGTAAAGGAAATGTGAAATCTTTATAAAAGAGATTGACATTTCCTTTTTTTCTGACTATATTGTTCTAAAAGAAACTTAGCACTCTTGTGACATGAGTGCTAACAGACTTTTGCCTGTATAACCAATACCAAAAGCTGTGTCAACACAGGTCAGCGGCGATTGCTGCGATAATTTGCGAAACTCAGAAATAATACAGGAAAAGGCAGTACATATATGTAGAAATTACAGGTACCTGCCGGAAAGAGAGGAGACATATGAAAGAAGTAAAATCACCCAAGAAGCCGTTGATCTTCTATTATGGGATCGTGCTGGTCGTTCTTCTGGTTTTTAATATGTTTATTTATCCGCTTCTGATGAAGATACAGATCAAGGAAGTAGATTACGGAACATTTATGAAGATGATCAATGAGAAAAATATTGGCGAAGTAGAGGTGGATGATTCCGAGATCATCTTCACAGACAAGGATAAGAACACATACTATAAGACCGGAGCTATGGATGATCCGGGACTGACGGAACGGTTATACGATGCCGGAGCGGTATTTTCAAAGAATGTTGATGAAACGGTATCACCGGTCTGGAATTTCCTGTTGAGATTTCTTCTTCCGATTATTATATTCATCGGACTGGGCCAGTATTTCAGTAAGAAGCTGATCGAACAGGCGGGCGGTAAGAATGCGATGTCCTTTGGAATGGGCAAGAGCAATGCCAAGGTATATGTGCAGTCGACAAATGGTATCCGTTTCTCGGATGTCGCAGGAGAGGATGAAGCAAAAGAGAATCTGGCAGAGATCGTTGATTATCTGCACAACCCTGCGAAATATACGGATGTCGGTGCTTCGATGCCAAAGGGTGTCCTGTTAGTAGGTCCTCCGGGAACCGGTAAAACAATGCTTGCAAAAGCAGTTGCGGGAGAGTCCAATGTACCGTTCTTCTCGATGTCCGGTTCGGAATTTGTAGAAATGTTTGTAGGTATGGGTGCCTCCAAGGTCAGAGATCTGTTCAAGCAGGCAAAGGAGAAAGCCCCATGTATCGTATTTATCGATGAGATCGATGCAATTGGTAAGAAACGTGACGGACAGATCGGAGGAAATGATGAAAGAGAACAGACATTGAATCAGCTCCTGACTGAGATGGATGGTTTTGAAGGAAACAACGGCGTTATCATTCTGGCGGCAACAAACCGACCGGAATCGCTTGATCCTGCACTTACCCGTCCGGGTCGATTCGACCGTAGAGTTCCGGTTGAACTTCCTGATCTGAAAGGAAGGGAAGCAATCCTTCAGGTACATGCCAGAAAGATCAAGGTTTCGGATGATGTGGATTTCCATACGATCGCAAGAATGGCAGCAGGAGCTTCCGGTGCAGAGTTGGCAAATATCGTAAATGAAGCAGCTCTTCGAACAGTACGGGCAGGCAGAACGATCGTTACAGAAGCAGATCTTGAAGAAAGTGTAGAAGTAGTTATCGCAGGATATCAGAAGAAGAATGCTGTTTTATCAGATAAAGAAAAGCATGTGGTTGCCTATCATGAGATCGGACATGCGCTCGTAGCGGCCATGCAGTCGCACTCAGCACCGGTACAGAAGATCACGATCATTCCGAGAACTTCAGGTGCGCTCGGCTATACCATGCAGGTGGAGCAGGGAGACAGATATCTGCTGACAAAAGAAGAACTGGAAAATAAGATTGCAACCTTTACCGGTGGACGTGCAGCAGAGGAAGTGGTATTCGGTGAGGTTACGACCGGAGCATCGAATGATATCGAGCAGGCAACGAAGATCGCACGGGCAATGATCACCCAGTATGGAATGAATGGTGACTTTGATATGGTTGCGATGGAAGCGAGAAATAATCAGTATCTTGGCGGGGATACATCCCTTACCTGTTCACCGGAAACCCAGAGGGAGATCGACCGCAAGGTTGTAGAACTGGTGAAGGTTCAGCATGAAAAAGCACGTAAGATCTTAGAGGAGAACCGGGAAAAGCTGGATGAACTGGCAGCCTTTTTATATGAGAGAGAGACGATCACAGGAGACGAATTTATGAGCATTTTACAGGATAAGAGGTGAGAATTATGAGGAAACGAACAGGATTTGGCTGGATGGAGCTGATACTTGGAATTATACTCACTATACTTGGCATCTTTACGATGATCCGTCCTGAAAGTATGTTGAACAGTATTGTCATCTGTTACGGAATCGTGGCAGCAGTCAGCGGTATAGCAGATATTATATTCTATGTAAAGATGGAGCGGCATATGGGAGTTGTACCGACAGTATCCCTGACCTCCGGCATCTTAAGTACCCTGCTTGGTATGATGCTGATCCTCTGTCCGGGAGCCGCACAACGGTTAGTGATCTGGCTCTTTGCACTCTGGATCATTATGCACAGTATATCCAGACTGTCCCATATCAGCACTGTACGGTATTTTGCAGGTAACAGCTTTGGACTTGTATCCCTGTTGTTGAATATCATCGGTATCGTGATCGGAGTTATGCTTCTGATAGAACCGATTATGGCAGTTGTCGCATTCGGTTATCTGATCGGACTGTATCTGATTGTGCTTGGAATTGATAGTATTGCATCAGCACTCAGCAAAATGGGATCAGACTGGTAGGCGTAAATAATCCGAATCATAAAAAAATACATTTCCAGTAGAATCTCGTCGAGAAATGATGTATGATTGTACTAATTGTTTGTTAAGGACGAAAGCAATCTCAAGGAGGAACTACAGTTGAATTTCTTAGAAGAAAGAATTGTAAAAGACGGAATTGTAAAAGAAGGAAATGTATTAAAGGTTGACAGCTTTTTGAATCACCAGATGGACATCCGGTTATTTGACCAGATCGGTGAAGAATTTAAGAAGCGTTTTGAAGGAACGCCGATCAATAAGATCCTCACGATTGAGGCATCCGGAATCGGGATCGCATGTGTGGCAGCGCGACAGTTTGATGTGCCTGTTATCTTTGCGAAGAAATCAAAAAGCATCAATATAGAAGGTGAAGTATATGTGGCAGAGGTAGAATCCTTTACCCACAAATGTAAGAATCAGGTTATCGTGTCAAAGAAATTCTTGAATCCGGATGACAATGTTCTGATCATTGATGACTTCCTCGCAAATGGCTGTGCGCTTCAGGGATTGATCTCTATCGTGACATCAGCCGGTGCAAATGTTGCGGGAATCGGTATCGTAATCGAAAAAGGCTTCCAGACCGGCGGACAGATCATCCGGAATCTGGGATATCATCTGGAATCTTTGGCGATCGTAGACGGGATGGATACAGCGACAGGAAAGATCGTTTTCCGGGAGCAGTAATTAAAGGAGTTTTTTATGGCAGAACAGAATGAGAAAGATTCTGTGCAGACAACCTCCGGCAGTGGAGAGCACAGAGAGAAAGATTTATCCATTATGGATTACAGTAAGACCTATGGAGGAATCTCCAAACGGTTTTCAAATGTAGCAAATGAGAAGATGGAGACACCGAAACCTGTCGCGATCGGAAGAGTTCTGATCGGACTTATGGCGATGCTTCTGATATGGGCAAACTTCCAGCCGTTCGTTCAGGCGACTGTGGATGGAACAACAGAATCCGTCAATTTCCTGAGTGGAGACGGAATCCTTGTTATATTTTTTGCATTGATCACAAGTATTATAATGGTATTTAAAAATGCAAGAAAATGGACGTTACTTACAGCGATCCTGACTCTGACTGTGATCATGATCGATCTGGTCAATACAATGGTTCAGATCAAGAATAATGCCAATGGCGATATAGTCTATAGCCTTGGCTATGGAACCATCTTCCTGCTGATCGGTGCGATCGTTATGGTAGCCGGTGCAGCAATGATTCTGGTGACAGACTTGAAGAATAAGAAGAAATAGTTAAAATATTTAATAATAAAAAGGCTTCCTGCCGGTGAATGATATATACATACACTGGTAGGAAGCCTTTTTGCATATAAATTAACGTATTCATGATGAATATTATTTTTGCAATGTATCGTTAATATGATTTTTTAGTACCATATTAATATATTGACTGAATGATCGATCATCATTTTCTGCCAACTCTTTGATTTGCTTTATTATATCCTCGTCCAAAGTAATACTTACTTTATTTTTCAATGGTTTCATTCAATCACCTACCTTAATAGTAATATATCATTTAGGAGTATTTAATATTGTTAAGTAGGATAAAATATGATAAAGTAGTATAAACTAATGTTTTATATAATGAAGGAGTGAAAGTATATGGGTAGAAAAGCAAAAAAAGTAATTAGTATTTTTTTAACAGTTGTTTTGTTATTTATAACAGTTCCGGGTATTGAACAGAGTAATATGAAGACGGTAAAAGCTGCTTCATATAATACAATTGCAGCTGTGAATTATGCGATGACATGGGGAGGATCAAAGAGAAATCCGGCATATAAAACATATGATTCGGATTGTGCAAATTTTGTTTCGCAATGTTTAAAAGCAGGAGGATTGGATATATATACTGCGTGGGTTCCTACTTTGAAAGATACACTGGCGAATATGGGATTTACAATTATTCAAAATCCATCAGCTGATCAGGTAGAACCGGGAGATGTAATGTTTTATGATACTACATACACTGGAGAAGCAAATCATACAACGATAATAACAAGCAAGGTAAATGGTGTTCCAAAGATTACAGGACATACAACAAATGTATTAGATGGGAATTATACGGATAAGAGCGGAACATGTTCCTGGAAATATGGCAATATTACATGGGCAGCAATTTTGCATACAAGCAGTGTGAGTTATTCCAATATACCTAAAAATTGCACGATATCTGTTGATAAGACTTCTATAAATGTGGGAGATACGGTTACATTTACATATAATATAGATGATGCAGCTATCAGGGATGTAGGCATCGATCGTGATGGAAGTAGATATGCAAGCGTTGAAGTAAATAATAGCAGAGGTATGGTCAGTTATAAATTTAATGAGGCGGGTACCTATTGTTGTATAATAGAGGGACGTAATAATGTTGGATTTAATTGTAGTACAGGTGTATACGTTACAGTTACGGATTCCTATACACCCGCAAAGCCGAGTATTAAAAAAATAAATATCGAAGGAAAAAATGGATATGTTAATTTTACATGGGACAATGTAAAAAATGCTACATGTTATAATTTGTTTTTATATGCAACGAATAATTTGTCAGAACCGGTTCAATCACACTGGGCAATTCGAAAGAATACACTTAGAATCGTTATTCCGAATGGAACATATGTAGTAAAATTATGTTCAGAAAATGAAACTTCAAATGGAAATTATTACACAGATGGAGATTTATCTACGCAGTTTACTGTAAATAATGACCCACAAAAACCATCTATTACAAGTATTAAGACAAATAAATCGAATGGAAATACTACATTTAACTGGAACAGTTTTAGAAATTGTACCTGTTATAATTTGTTTATATATAATATAAATGATTTGGAGAAGCCGGTTCAGTCACATTGGGCTATCAGGAAAAACAAAATTACAATTCCGTTAGACAATGGAACATATGTTGCAAAGTTATGTTCAGAGAATGAGACGTCATTGGGAAACTATTATACAGACGGAGATATATCGGATCGATTTGTGGTAAGCATAGAGCAGCACAGACATGAGTATACAAAGAAAATTATAAAGCAGCCAACATGCAAAGAGACAGGAATAGCATTATATACATGTTCCTGTGGAGATACATATAAAGAGGTAATTTCAAAAGTTCCACATAAATTTACAGAAAAATCAACGCAATCGGAATATTTAAAGCAATCTGCAACATGCACAAAACCGGCTGTTTATTATTATAAATGTGAAACCTGTTCTGCAAAAGGTACAGAAACATATCTAAATGGCACAATGCTTGGACACTTATGGAATACGGAGTATAGCATTGATAAAAAAGCAACCTGTACAGAGACTGGAATAAAATCGATTCACTGTAAAAGGTGTGGAGCCAAAAAAAATTCCGAAATAGTAAATAAAATCGGACATATGTACAAAAAAACAGTAAGTAAGGCGACGAAAGAAAAGAATGGAAAGATAGTTGAAGAATGTGTTTATTGTGGAAAAAATAAGATAAAAAGTGTTATCTATCATCCGGAAATGATAACTCTTTCAAAAGAGACATTTACATATAATGGTTCTGTACAGAAACCAAAGGTAACTATTTGGGGGGCAAATGGACAAATTATTAACAAATCTAATTATATAGTTAAATATAGTTCTGGTTGCAAAAAAGTTGGAACTTATAAAGTAACTATTTTGTTTAATGGAAACTATTCTGGAAAAATGAAGACTGAATTTAAAATACTTCCGCCAAAAACAAATATTAGAAAAGTCAGCAGAACTTTGAATGGTATTAAATTAACTTGGAATAAAAAACCATGTTCTGGCTATAAAATATACAGAAAAACAGGAAACAGTTCATACAAGCTTGTAAAAATAATAACCAGACCTTCAGTATGTTCATATACAGACCGTAGTATAAAAAAAGATAGAACAAAATATACATATAGAATAAAAACATATAAGTCTGTAGGCAAAAAAGTTATTGAGAGTAAGACATCAGAATCCAAAGGTATTTCTTGGAGCAAATAAAATAATATAAAAAGATAGCATATCAGAAGTGAACAGATTAAAAAACTGTTCATTTCTGATATGTTGTTTTTATTTACAATTTAACAGCCTAAACCTAGATATTTACAGATCATATTCCAAAGATCTGAACAGTTATAATTAATACACATAATAAAATCCTCCTGTTGTAATTTATAAATGTATCGATCGAGTACAATGGGATTGTAACAATTCTGTAACATTTTCACAATATGAAACAATTACCAGTTTGATTTTTAAATGTGGAAATATGTATATAGTTTATTACAAAGACAGAAAAAGGCTTCCTGCCAGTGCTCGGTATATATCTTTATGGAACAGACCTTTTTTCACGTCGGTCCTTGGTGAACTGCGATAGGCAGTGAGCCTAGTACCGCTACGTGAAAAACAGAACACAAGTGTTCTGTGGAATAAAGGATATATACCGGCACTGGCAGGAAGCCTTTTTCGTATGTAAAAAACAAAAATTTCCACTTGAAAAATCGAACGTAAGTCTTATAATAAACATATGTTCGAAATACAAGCAAATAAAACCACACAGGAAAAATTACATATACTGGCGGATGCGGCGAAGTATGATGTGGCATGTACATCCAGCGGTGTGGATCGAAAAGGAAAGGAAGGAATGCTCGGAAATGCACGATCCTGCGGAATCTGTCACAGCTTTGCATCAGACGGGCGCTGTATCTCTCTGCTCAAGATTCTGATGACGAATCATTGTATTTATGACTGTAAGTATTGCGTGAACCGAGTATCGAATGATGTCAAGCGTGCCACTTTTACGCCGGAGGAGATCTGTGAACTGACGATCGAATTTTATAAAAGGAATTATATAGAAGGGCTGTTCTTAAGCTCCGGTGTGATCCGTGATCCGGCATACACGATGGAGCAGATCTGTATAACTTTACAGCTCCTTCGTACAAAATACAGGTTCAACGGATATATTCATGTAAAGACGATTCCGGGTGCGCCGGATGAACTGCTTGCGGCTGCCGGATTTCTGGCCGACCGCATCAGTGTGAATCTGGAGCTGCCGACTGCGGAGAGCCTGAAGAAGCTTGCTCCGAATAAGAGCTTCCAGACGATCATGACTCCGATGGGGAAGGTGCGTGATACGATCGCAGAGACAAGAACCCTGATAGGGAAAGATGCAAGAATGGAACGCAGTCTGGGGAATCGTTACCTGCCGGGAAGTATATTCGGGAAAGAACAGTTACGGCTGACCGGAGCACAGAGTAATGGAGGCGGCTCTCTTTGGAAGAAAGCTGCTTCCTTTGCTCCGGCAACTCAGGATACATGGAAGCCACGGGCATTTGCACCGGCAGGTCAGAGTACACAGATGATCATTGGGGCATCCGATGAGAGCGACTATACGCTGGTTCAGACGACACAGAAGTTATACCAGAACTATGATCTGAAACGTGTCTTTTATTCCGCCTATATTCCGGTAAATGAGGACTCGGCACTTCCGTCTCTTGCGACTCCGGTTCCGCTTCTGAGAGAACACCGACTGTATCAGGCAGACTGGCTGCTGCGGTTTTACGGATTTCAGGCAGATGAATTGTTGTCGGAGGAGCGACCGAATTTTAATGTCCGGATGGATCCGAAATGCGACTGGGCGATCCGGCATCTGGAACAGTTCCCGATCGAAGTGCAGACAGCTTCTTATGATACGCTGCTCCGGGTGCCGGGGATAGGACCGAAATCAGCAGGCAGGATCGTAAAGGCGAGACGGTACGGACATCTGGAATTTGACCATCTGAAGAAGATGGGCGTGGTGTTGAAACGGGCGCATTATTTTATTACCTGTGGAGGACGGATGATGTATAAGATACCGATCGAAGAGCAGTATATTACCAGACAACTGATAGGCGAGCATGCAAAAGAAAACTGGCAGGTAGAGCATAAGGAAGAAGAATATAAGCAGTTATCCTTTTTTGATGCTCAGGGAGTATTTGGAGTTCCGAATTGATTTGTGAATAAATGTAAAATCCTATTTAAGAATAGACGATTGTATGAAGAAATATTGTCAGGATAGATTTTATAGATAGATGAGGATATAGATGGGAGAATGTAAATATGAGGATATTTACCTGTAAACATCAATTAGAAGATATGATGACCTGCATCTATGATGCATGGGTCTATGCACTCCGGGTCGGACATGATAGGGTGCGGTTACGGACAGAGCCGATCGTGCAGGCAACTTTATTTGACGAGTATGTCCATGTGGATGCCGATGCAGAAAAGACGGAAAAGGTTCTGCGTTCCGTTCGAAATAAGATCGGGATGCAGGCATATATCGATGTGTATTATGCCTGTCTGATGGAAGATGATGTACTGGACGATATCTACCGGTTTTTGCGGATCGGATTTCAGGCAGGACCAAGGGTGATCGGGATGCTTGCAGAGCCTCCGGTCAGCCGGATGCTGGAGATTCGGCGGGCAGTTGGAAATGAAATTCATCATTTTCGGGAATTTGCCAGATTCAATTCGATTGATAATAAGGTGTATGTCTGTCATCTGGAACCGAAGCATGATGTGATCTATCAGGTGGCAGATCATTTTGCAGACCGGATGCCGGACGAATATTTTATGATCCTTGATGATAACCGGAAGTATGCGGTGATCCATCCGGGAAAACATTACTCAGGACAGCAGGCAGATAGAGAAAGAGAGATTTCAGAACAGAACCGATATATGAAGGAAAAGGCTCAGAAGATGTATTTGCGGGAGTTGTCCGATGAGGAAATAAAGACGCTCCGACGGACGGAATTATTGAAGGATGAATATACCGAACTCTGGAAGACCTTCTTTCATACGATCGGGATTGAACAGCGGAAGAATCCAACCTGCCAGCGGAATCTGATGCCGATATGGAAGCGGAAGCATGCGGTAGAATTCATGCAGTAAACAAAAAAGAATAAAATTTACTAACTTTTAGTAAAAATTTAGCAAAAACTATTGATTAGTTTTTATTCTCGTGTATAATGATGATAGTGGTTATCGTAACAGAGAATCCGGTACCGATAAATGTTGTGATAACCGAAGGTTAAGAATTTATTTTACAGGAGGATTATGATATGAAGATTTTAGTAACAGGTGGTGCTGGTTATATTGGAAGTCATACCTGCGTTGAATTATTAGAAGCAGGATATGATGTAGTAGTTGTTGACAATCTGTATAATGCGAGTCCGAAAGTAATTGGAAGAATAAAAGAGATAACAGGAAAAGATGTAACATTTTATGAGAAGGATATCCGTGATCTGGATGCAATGAATGAAATCTTTGCAAAAGAAAAGCCGGATACAGTAATTCATTTTGCAGGCTTAAAGGCAGTTGGTGAATCTGTTCGTAAGCCACTCGAATATTATGAGAATAACATTGCGGGTACATTAACACTTTGCAAGGCAATGCGCGAGAATGGATGCAAGAACATTATTTTTTCATCATCTGCAACCGTATATGGCAATCCTGCATTTATTCCGATCACAGAGGAATGTCCAAAGGGTGTCTGCACAAATCCTTACGGCTGGACCAAGCATATGCTTGAGCAGATCCTGACAGATATCCACACAGCAGATCCGGAATGGAATGTAATCCTGCTTCGTTACTTCAATCCAATCGGAGCACATAAGAGTGGACTGATCGGAGAAGATCCAAAGGGTATTCCAAACAACCTGCTTCCTTATGTAGCACAGGTAGCGGTAGGAAAGCTTCCTTGTCTTGGTGTATTCGGCGATGACTATGATACACCGGACGGAACAGGTGTCAGAGATTATATTCATGTTGTAGATCTTGCCAAGGGTCATGTAAAAGCGATCAATAAGATCAAAGAGAATCCGGGTGTAAAGATTTACAATCTGGGTACAGGAAAAGGATACAGCGTTTTAGATGTTGTTAAGGCATTTGAGAAGGCGTGCGGTAAGAAAATCCCTTATGAGATCAAGCCTCGTCGTGCAGGTGATATCGCAACCTGTTATTCTGATGCAACTCTTGCTAAGAAAGAACTTGGCTGGGAAGCAGAATACGGAATCGATGAGATGTGCGCAGATTCATGGAGATGGCAGAGCATGAATCCGGATGGCTATGGTGCATAATGAAAATATTCAGTAAATAAGTAACAGACAGGCAATTGTAAACGTGCCGGAATACAGGGCATAGAGAAGATACAATTGCCTGTTTGTTTAAGATAGAAAGGGGTTCGTTTATATGGCAGAATATACAGCTTCAAAGACCAGATATACAGAGACAGAAGGAACGGATTTTTACCGCCATTGCGGTAAAAGTGGTCTGATGCTTCCTCCGATCGCACTTGGTTTATGGCATAATTTCGGTAGTGTAGATAATTATGAGAATATGAAACAGATGTGCTTTACCGCATTTGATCACGGAATCACACATTTCGATCTGGCAAATAATTACGGTCCGGTATATGGTAGCGCAGAGGAAAATTTCGGCAGAATCCTCCGGGAAGAAATGAGTGCTTACAGAGACGAGATGGTGATCAGTACAAAAGCAGGATTTGATATGTGGGAAGGTCCTTATGGCAACTGGGGCAGCCGCAAATACCTGATTGCGAGTCTGGATCAGAGCTTAAAGAGAATGGGACTTCCATATGTAGATATCTTCTATCACCATCGCATGGACCCGAACACACCGTTAGAAGAAACGATGGAAGCGCTTGCACAGATCGTAAGAAGCGGTAAGGCTTTATATGTAGGTCTGTCGAATTATGACGGTCCGACGATGGCAAAGGCAGAACGGATTCTGGATGAACTGCATTGTCCGTTTATCATCAACCAGAATCGTTACAGTATTCTGGATCGGACAGTTGAGAAGAACGGACTGCTGAAGCAGACATATGCATCCGGAAGAGGACTGATCTGCTTTTCTCCACTGGCACAGGGTATGTTAACTGATAAATATCTGCAGAATATTCCAAAGGATAGCCGGGTGGCAAGAGATGGACGGTTCCTTCATGAGGATCAGGTCGTATCGATGCGTCCGCTTCTGACAGAGTTAAATGATATTGCAGCAGGCTATAATATGAGCTTGTCAGAGCTTGCGATTGCATGGCTGCTGAACAAACCGGAGGTTACAACCGTTTTGATCGGTGCATCGAAGCCGGAACAGATACTCAGTAATCTGAAGGCTGCTGAGAAGCAGAGAACAACCGAGATGGAAGAAGAGGAACTGGCACTGATCGAAAAGGCGGTCAACCTTTATCACGCATAGAGGATAAGTGTTATTTGACTTCACTTCAAAAAAGAATATAATATAAAAGACAGTTCTGAAAAGCATTTTCTGACAGAGAATGCTTTTGAAAGTAGGAATGGATCATATTATATGTTATTTTGAAAGAGGAAGACGGTATTGCAGGCACATCAGACAGATTTCTCAAGTGGAAATGTATATAGAAATATTATAGAAGTAGCTGTACCAATGATTCTGGCACAGCTACTTAATCTTTTATATAACGTGGTTGACAGGATCTACATCGGACGGATCCCGGAAGTCGGTACAACTGCACTGACAGGGGTAGGTCTGTGCTTTCCGATCATTTCACTGATCACAGCCTTTACCTATCTGTATGGAAATGGAGGTGCACCGCTTTGTTCCATGGAACGTGGCAAGGGTAATGATAAGGAAGCGGAGCATCTGATGGGAAATGCTTTTACTTTATTGATCGGAACAGGAATTGTATTGACGATTATCGGGCTGATCTTTTATAAGCCGATTCTTTATCTGTTTGGCGCAAGTGATGATACATTCCCATATGCAGGCTCCTATATTCGGATCTATCTGCTGGGAACGGTATTTGTCATGGTATCGGTAGGAATGAATCCGTTTATTAACAGTCAGGGCTTTGGAAATACAGGGATGATATCGGTTCTGATCGGAGCAGTCTTGAACATAATACTGGATCCTGTATTTATCTTTGTTTTGAATCTGGGAGTAAGAGGAGCGGCTATTGCGACGATCATTTCCCAGTTTTGCTCGGCAGTATGGGTACTTGTCTTCCTGACCGGAAAACGGGCAGTGCTTCATTTGAAATGGAGCTGTATGTGGCTGCAGTGGAAGCGGGTTTTGCGGATCATCAGTCTGGGAGTATCCAGCTTTATCATGGCATTTACAAACAGTCTGGTACAGGTTGTATGTAATGCGACACTTCAGGTCTATGGCGGGGATATCTATGTGGGCGTTATGACCGTGTTGAATTCCGTGCGGGATATCTGTACACTTCCGGTTATGGGTATTACAAATGGTGCATCTCCGGTCATGAGCTTTAATTATGGAGAAGGGGCATATGAGAAGGTACGGAAAGCCATCCGTTTCCTGACTATATTATGCGTAACCTATACTTTTGCGGCATGGGGCACTCTCAGATTGTTCCCGGAGCCGTTTATCCGTATATTTAATCATTCACCGGAACTGATCGCAAAAGGGGTTCCGGCATTACATATATATTTCTTCGGATTTTGTTTTATGGCATTGCAGTTTACCGGACAGAGTGTGTTCCTTGCGCTTGGAAAGGCGAAAAAGGCTACCTTCTTTTCTCTGCTTCGAAAGGCGTTTATCGTAGTGCCGCTTACCATTCTGCTTCCGAAAATCGGAAATCTTGGAGTGGATGGTGTATTCTGGGCAGAGCCAATCTCGAATCTGATCGGCGGATGTGCCAGCTTCTTTACAATGTGTGCCACGGTGTTGCCTGAATTAAAGCATGAAAAAGCTCGATAAAAAATATAAACGACCGGATAGGATTATTAATTAATTTATTCAATCTCCCGTAGTGCCTTTCTGAACTGGAAGAAGAACAGGATGGCGGTGAAGGTTACGGCGATCAGGTCTGCGATCGGTTCTGCCATGTAGACAGCCATTGTCTTATCTGCGGTGTAGATATGTGGCATAATGAAGATCAGTGGGATCAGCAGGACGAATTTACGCATGATCGCAACGATGATGGATGCCGGAGCGTTACCGAGGGCATTGAATGTCATTTGGCAGGAGATCTGGACTCCAAATAAGAACATAACCGCGAGGTAGTATCTAAGTGCAACTTTAGTAAACTCGATCAGAGCAGTATCCGGGGTAAAGATGGATGCAAAAACCTGAGGGAAACACATAATGCAAAGCCATAATAAAACAGAATATGTCAGGCTGACCTTCAGCAGAAGTTTGAATGCATCCTTTACTCTGGATGCATTTTTTGCACCATAGTTATAACTGATGATCGGCTGAGCACCCTGGCCAAGTCCCTGAAGTGGGAGCATGGCGAACTGCATGACGCTGGTAAGGATCGTCATAGCACCGACGGCCATATCTCCGCCATATTTCAGAAGGGAGGAGTTGAAGCACACGGATATGATACTTTCACTTCCCTGCATGATAAAGACGGCAGAACCGAGTGCCAGACATGGCAGGATATAGGAGGCCTGCAAACCGAGGTTTTTCACACGGATGCGGAGAGTTGTCCGCTTGCCGAAGAGGAAGCTTAAGACCCAGATGCAGGAACAACCCTGAGAAATGATTGTTGCAAGGGCCGCGCCTTTTACCCCCATATGAAGCGCAAAGATAAAGATCGGGTCTAAGATAATATTCGCGATCGCACCGATCAGTACGGACAACATACCTTCTTTGGCGAAGCCTGTGCAGTGATAAATGCATTCATACCCAGAGTGAGCTGTACAAAGATTGTGCCGATTGCGTAGATATTCATATATGAGGTTGCATAGTTAATGGTATTCTTACTTGCACCGAATGCCAGAAGCAGGTCGCGATTCCAGATCAGAAGAACAGCAGTCAGTATAACGGATAAGATGATCTGCATGGTAAAACAGTTACCGAGGATTTTCTCGGCATCGTCTTTTTTATTTTTGCCCATATAGATGGTAGCCCGTGGAGCACCGCCATTTCCGACCAGAGCCGCGAAAGCGGAGATGATCATGATAAGGGGCATACAGACACCGACACCGGTAAGTGCCAGTGAACCGTTTTGTGGAATATGACCGATGTAAATACGATCAACGATGTTATACAGCATATTGATCATCTGTGCGGCGACTGTAGGAAGTGCGAGCTTTGCCAGTAATTTACCGATCGGTTCTTTTGCCAGAAATTCCCGGTTGGATGAGCCTGAGTTGTGTGCAATCCGATTCGGTTGATTGTCCCTGATGTTTTTCGATATGGATTCTCCGCCGGTTGGTGGTGAAGCTTTTGATGTGTTGTTTGGAGAATCGGTCATGCTGTAGGCTTGTCTTTGTTTCTTCATGTATATTCCTCGTTCCTTTGATTGATGTTTTATATTGTATAAAAGTTAATTGCAATATGAGCCTGCCTGAATATAGTATTGTACGAACAGCCCGGTATTCAAGCAGTAGTATTGTGACCATATTATTTTAAATGTGATAATACGTTGTCATACAAACGCTTGTTATAGGATGCAAAATTCTTCTTTTCGTCATCTGAAAAACCTTCAAAGATGCAGGAGATCAGTTCGTCCTGCTTTTTCTCAATCGCATGTACAACAGGAATTGATCGATCGGAGAGCTTCAGATGAATGATCCGTTTATCATTTGTATCCGGATGTCTGGTCAGATAGCCTTTGTCGGCGAGAGAATCAATGGCTGTGGATACATTTCCGCGCTGTAGCATACGAAACTCTACGATATCTCTGGCAGTATCATGTACCGGATTATTGTGTAAAAAAGTAATGATGATAACTTCAATCCGTGAAAGCTTATAGTCTATCCGGATGCTCTCAAGATATTTTTCCTGAAGCTTCATCAGGCTTTTTGTCATATCAAAAATATTGGATGGTGATTGTAGGATCATATATATTCCTCATTTCTTAATTAAGTTCTTTTTAGAACTATTATAGCTTTAAAATAAAAAGAGTCAACCTGTTTATACAATTTTTATAGAAAGAGAAAAACACAGTCTGGGTGTTATCTGAAACAAAAAACTAGAGATAAAAATATTATTGACAGGAAAGAAATAATAGATATACTAAAATTTATAGTGTTTTTTGGAGAATTCAGATAACAGAATATATGAAAAAATATGTTTGACCAGAGGATAAATATGCCACAGATGAACGAGAAAAACTGGATGATCATAGTAGCAGTAGTTATTGTGCTTATAGGATCACTGATCTACAATATCATTTCAGCAAGAAATCTGAAGAAAAAAAAGACAACAGTTTGTAGAAAGTATCCAATCTTCATATACGCATATGAAGAGTATAGAAGACACCAGCAAAAAGATATATGAGATTTCAAACGAGATCAATGAAATGATCCGGGAGCAGAAAGACACCGAAGAGTACATAGAAAAAAAGAAGAAGGAGATTGAGGAGATCAGGCAGATGATTGTGACAAATGACACAATCCTTGACTGTGCGGTCTCAGATAAGCGGGATCTTGCAAGGAAGAAGCAGATTGCATTTACTTATAATATTCCAACCGGGTTACCGGAGATTCGTATGGAGGATGTCGATAAGATTCGTCTGTTTGCCAATCTGTTAGACAATGCGATCGAAGCAGCCGAGTGTGTGCCGGTGCAGGATGCAAATGGGGAAAATAAAAGATTCATACATGTATCGATATTGAATCGTGGAAGTAACTTCTTTATCACTGTTAAAAATTCCAAAAGAACGGAGATCGCCGTTATGGAGAATCAGTTCCATACAACGAAGTCGGATGCAGAAAACCACGGCAGAGGTGTTCGTATTATCAGGCAGATTGTTGCCAGGTATGATGGAACGGTCGAGTTCACGGACAAGGGTGATACCTTTGAAGTAGCGATCATGTTGTAAAAGGCATATAGAACAGCCATGGTTTGTGTGTTTGTAATTTACAACATAGCATGTTCGGAGATATATTTGAGGTAGTCGGCTTTGAATGGTTTGGCATAGCGTCTGCCGACAGGAAGTTTGATTTTGTTAATCAGTTCGGTTTCCTGTGAGGATAAATTTTTTACATATCTAAGATTGACCGTGAAAGAACTATGGCATTGTGAGAAATAGGACGGCAGTCGTTCGCTTACAGCCTGAAGGGATTCGTACACTTTATAGGCTTCCCCATTGTCAGTATAAATAATAATCTCGCGGCTGAGCCGTTCAATATGAGTGATTGTGTCGCATGGAAGAGTGTACCGTTTTCGGTTGGAGATAACGTCCAGAAAGCGTGTCTTTCGTTCAATTACAAGCTGAATCGCTTTATCCAGTGCCTTAGGCAGATATTCTTGTATGGAATCCTTTGTAACATAATATATGTGACGGACTTCATAAGAGTCAGAGATATAATCGGTATGGCTGGTAAGAAAGATGACTGAACACTGTGGGCAGCATTGATTAAGCTCGGAAGCAAAATCGATACCGTTGAAGTCTCCCATTTCGATATCTAAAATTGCAATATCATAATTAATCGTATCGGTTTCAAGCATTTTTTTTTAATTTCTCTGGCTCGCAGGAGTCGATTTTGAAAGTGAGGGATTCGAAAGCATCCAGACAGGAATGTGCAAAACTGGTTGTTTCTTTTAATTGCAGATCTGAATCATCACATATTAGAAGTTTGAGTTTCATATATGGCAGCCCCCCTGTAACCGGTAATTTCACTGTAGAAAACATTTGCTTAACTGGTAATATTATAATAAAAAGGTTGCCATAAAACAAGAAAAATATCAAAATATATATACGCATATTGATGGTGGTATAAAGAAAGCGAGAAGATAAAAATGAACATATGGACATTCCTGCAGGTGCTCGGAGCAGCCCTGATCACGGCATTACAATTTAATATTTATCTGGGTGCATATATGGGAATGGATCGTGGAAGAAGAGACCGGATCTATCTGGGCTTGAATATTTTAAATATGTTTTTCCTCCGCGTTTTAATAAATACAAGTATACAGCTTGATGCACCTGCATGGCTTCGTGCCATCATTTATATTTTTGGATTTGCGATGATGCTTGTAGGCGTTGTATTATACCGTAAAGAGTGCATGGTTATAAATTTGGTATCATTTATGGTGGGTATTATGACATTTGATCTTGTTACGGTGACGATGTCAGCAGTGATCGAGGAACTGTTTGGATATGCATATAATGATACACCGGTATTATACAGTGCAAAAGCATTGCTTGTCTGGCTTGGAGTAGAAGCCTTGCGTGAGGGCATAGGAACGATCATTGAAGTCTGGTTTATGCGGAAATTTATGCCATACAGGAAGTTCCGGAGACAATCATTTGTCAGAAGCATGGTGTGGATTCTGGCTGTTGGAACCGGATATATGATGTTGGTTGTGTATTTTGTGACTATGGTAAAAGAGGTTAATCTGATGTCACAGTTTATAGCACTGGGAATCTGGGCATCTGCTTTTATAGCTGCTTATCATCTGTATACGATCGTATATAATAGCTATCAAAGAAAAATGATACGTTTTCTGGAAGCAAAGATGAAGCAGCAGAAAGAGGATTATGAGAAGCTTCTGGCGGATTACAACAGGCTGCGGGATATCAAGCATGATCTGTATAATTATGTGCATATACTTGATCTGGCAGGAGCTGTCCGGAAGGAACAGGAGCAGATCAGACAGTTACAGGAAGATCTGAAACCGGGAAAACAGAAGGAGTATATAAAATACATAAATCTTTCAATCCTGAATCTGGTATTAAATAATGTTACATCTGCCTGTGAGGGTGCAGGTATTCATCCGGAAGTTGCAGCAGAAGAAATTCAGATTGATACAAATGTAGAACTGGACATGGGATATCTGATCGAGCGGATGGTACATAATGTTATTTTGTTGAATGAAGATCCGGGAGAGAATAAGCAGGATTCCGTATCAGAGTCACTGCCCCGGACACTCCGGATTCAGATCGCACCATCGGAATCCTCAGATGGAAATATTCAGGTTGTGCTTAAGGGTATCGGACTTCGTATGAAGGGCATTGAGATGAATTCAGACAACAGAAAGGAGATACGGAATAATAAGCAGATCATCCAGTTTATTATGGAGCGGCATGAGGGATTCCAGTGGAATAACAAGAAAGAAGCTCATCTGTATCTGACTGCATAAGCAGAGAACCGTATTCGGAATTTGTAGAAATATGTCGATTACGACGGAAACATTGCAGATTACGACAGGTTTATTGTATCTGATAAATGTTTTGATATAATAACTTCATAGATATATCGAAAACCGATATATTATTGAGTGGGAAAGTTCATAATATATGCATTTATGTCAGAGAGGACATATATTCTTCAGCCCAATCAGCTCTCCTTGCTGCAAGATTGTGGAAGCTCAGAATGAGTGCAGTAGATTATGGTTGCAAAATATGAAAAGCATACATTGGAACGGATGAAGGAAGATCTGATAGTTGTACCGAGAAACGCAGGTATCAGGTCTTCTTTTTTTAGCCTTTTACCATGTCTTAACCATAAAACGTGCTACAATATATGTTGTGACAGTTAGAATATGAATATATAATAATGATTGTCAGAATTGATTGAAATGGATACGATTGTTATAACAGATTACAAAAAGATACAGTGGAGAAAGCGATGAACAGATTCCTGAATTTTACGAAGAATTTTTTAATTACAGCGGCGATATTGGTATGTGGATTTTTGTTGTCCCTGTTTATGCAGAAGGAGTGGGGAAATCAGACTTTGATACCCTCTATTTTTCTGTTGGATGTATTTCTGGTATCCGTTATCACAGATGGTTTTTTATATGGTGCGGTCGCATCTGTCATCAGCATTCTGGCGGTAAATTATGCATTTACATTTCCGTATTTTAAGATTAATTTTACGATCCCGGAAAATATGATCTCTGCCGTTATCATGATAGCTATTGCAGTTATTACCTGCGGATTTACAAATAAGTTGAAGAGTCAGGAACAGTTAAAGGCAGAGAGTGAGCAGGAGAAGATGCGGGCCAATCTGCTCCGATCCGTATCCCATGATTTTCGGACGCCGCTTACAACGATTTATGGTGCAAGCTCTGCAATGTTAGATGATAAGAATGAATTTACGGAGGAGCAGAAAAAAAGCATGCTTCGTGGAATCAAACAGGATGCACAATGGCTGTCGCGAATGGTTGAGAACATGTTATCGATTACCAGACTGGATGGAAAAAATGTTAAGATCATTAAGATCCCGATTGCGCTGGATGAGCTGTTAGATTCTGTTCTGGTTAAGTTCAATAAACGGTATGAAGGTCAGAATGTTGAGATTGACATTCCGGATGAACTGATCATGATTCCGATGGATGCGATCTTAGTCGAGCAGTTGATCCTGAATCTGTTAGAAAATGCAGTTCAGCATGCAGAGGGGATGAATAAGCTTGGGCTTCGTGTATATACGAGTGGGCATTTTGCAGTATTTGAGATCCGGGACAACGGATGTGGTATTCCGGTTGATAAGGTAAAGGATATATTTGCAGGGAAACTGGTTTATGGTGAATCAGGACTTGACAGCAGTAAGAAAAATGCAGGGATCGGGTTGGCGGTATGTACCACGATCGTAAAAGCACATGGTGGTGAGATCTCTGCGGAGAATCTGCAGGATGGCGGTGCTGTTGTGCGGTTTACACTGGATATGGAGGAAACAGAGAATGATTAATAACAGATATAAGATATTGATAATTGAAGACGAAGAACATATTAATAATCTGATCAGTGCGCTGATGGAAGCAAATGGATATCAGGCTGTTTCCGCATATTCCTGTCGGGGGGGGACAGATGATGTTTGCATCCCATCGTCCTGATCTGGTCATTCTGGATCTGGGATTGCCGGATCGGGATGGAATGACATTTTTAAGGGAAGTGCGGCAATCATCATTTACACCGATCATCGTTTTATCGGCACGTTCTGATGAGAGGGATAAAGTAGAGGCACTCAATGAGGGCGCAAATGATTATGTAACCAAGCCATTCAGTTCAAATGAACTGGTAGCAAGGGTACGTTCAGCACTCCGTATCGCTACGCATCGGGCGGAGGATGGATTGCGGCCAGGTGGAAGATTCGAGGTTGGAGAGCTGGTTATCAATTATGATGCAAGACTGGTTACGATCGCCGGAAATGAAGTGAAGCTGACACAGACAGAATATAATATCGTAGCGTTGTTATCCGAGCACGCAGGTAAGATGCTGACCTACAGTTTTATCATCAATGAGATCTGGGGATATAATGATTCGGGAAGCCGGAAGAAGCTGCAGGTGAATATGGCGAATATCCGAAAGAAGTTCGGTGCAGTTCCCGGTAAGGAGAATTACATAACGAATGAATTAGGGGTCGGATACCGGATGTGTGATTCATAGAATAGAGCTTCAAAACGCTACAGCACTCAGTCACGGGGATGGCTCCTGTTATAAATAACGTGCTGCGATTTCTGTTCTCTGGACATTGCCCTATTCGTAAATACTTCTGTGCTAACTCGCTTTCAGCTCAAACAAGCACTCGTATTTACTGGCAATGTGCAGTTCACAACGAAATCTCGCAATGTTATTTTATAACAGGAGCCATCCCTGCGACTGAGTGCTGTAGCGTTTTTTATTGTAATCATTAGAAAAATATCGTATGTGAATTGGATATTGATTTAGTGCGGCGTGATTTGCTATAAGAGAAAGTTATAACGAATTCTAATATTTATGTATTGTATTTTAGTTGAAATTTGTTATATAATTCATACATTCCAACTAGGAATAGTAAGATAAAATATAAGAAGGAGGAAATGCCATGCGACAGGTATTATGCTTTGGTGATTCAAACACATATGGTTATGTGCCGGGAACGGCAGAACGCTATGACTGGGATACCAGATGGACCGGAATCGTAGGAACCGGACTGATGGAAAAGGGATATATTGTACAGGAGGAAGGGCTGTGTGGCAGAACTACAGTATTTGACGATCCGCTTCGTCCGGGCAGACGTGGCAGTGAACTCCTTCCGATCATATTAGAAACCCATAAGCCGGAGGATCTGATCATTTTAATGCTTGGAACAAATGATTGTAAGACATTTTATGGTGCAACGGCAGGCAGTATCGGCTTAGGTATCCGTAAACTTGTGCGACAGATCCGGGATGGTGCGCCATCAGCGAAGATCCTTCTGATGTCACCGATCGCACTGGGCGAGAAGGTCTGGGATGGATTTGATCCGGAATTTGGAAAGAATTCTGTACAGGTGTCCAAAGAGCTGCCGGAGATTTACCGGCAGATCGCAGAGGAAGAAGGACTTTATTATCTGGCGGCTTCTGATTATGCCGTACCATCGGAACGGGATCAGGAGCACATGGATGAAGAAGGACACAAGGCGCTGGCAGAAGCGGTACTGGAAAAGATTTCAGAGATATTGTAATGTGAGTTAGGAGCACAGAGAAAAATTATGGCTGGGGAGACTGTAGACAGAAAAGAAGTATTAAAACAGGCATTTGTGAAGGCTTTGCCGATCACCGGAAGTTATCTCTTTGTCAGTATGGCATATGGACTTACGATGCAGGAAGCAGGACTTTCCTGGTTCTGGTCGTTGTTTACCAGCCTGACGGTATATACTGGCGCATTTCAGTTTGTGCTGGTAACATTCTTAAGTAGCGGTGCATCGATCCTCACGATCGCACTGACTGCATTGTTCATGAATAGCAGACAGTTCTTTTACGGACTGACATTTGTTGAAGATTTCAAGAAAATGGGTAAGCGTTATCCATATATGGTTCATACAATGACGGATGAGACATATGCCGTCAACTGTTCCATGCTGTCTTCTGAGGTGATAAGAGATCGCAACGCAGAGAAGGCAAATGACCGAAGACGCAGATTGGATATTATGTTTTATGTGGCATTATTCAGTCGTATATCCTGGATGGTGGGCGCTGTGCTTGGCGGCATACTCGGTCAGATCCTTCCGGTGAAATTAGAGGGGATCGATTTCTGTATGACAGCGTTATTTATTACGATCGCGATCGATCAATGGAGAAGTGTGAAAGTGCATTTGCCGGCACTTGCCGGGTTTATCGGAGGTGTGCTGTTGCTTCTGTTAATAGGAAAAGATTATTTCCTTCTTCCAACTTTGATTCTGGTATCAGGTCTGTTGCTGATCTGTGAAAGAAAGGTGGAAGCCCATGAATGATCGATATGTACTGATCTGCATCCTTGTGTCTGCAGCGGCGACTTTGTTTATGCGGGCGCTCCCATTTACCATTCTTGGAAAGAGAAAACAAATCCCCGAAAAAATCCGGTATCTCGGACGAATCCTTCCGGCAGCCATCATGGCTGTGCTGATCGTATACTGCCTGAAGGAAGTACCGACCGAATTCTTAAGCGGCGGCTATAAGAAGTTGATCGCAGCCGCAGTTTGTGTCGCCCTTCATGTGTGGAAAAAGAATACATTTGTCAGCATCATAGGCAGTACGATTGTGTATATGTTATTATGAGCAATGACACCGAAAAAAAGGGCTGTCGCACCAATCACTTAGTGCGGCAGCCCTTTTTTATAGTATCCGTTGTAACGAAATTACTTTATTTTATATGATCACATTGTTGGAAAATAATTATGCTAAAGAACCGTGCGTTAGTGTTCTAACGCAGCAAGTTTAGCCTGTAATGCAGCAATTTCAGCATCCTTCTCAGATATTGTGGCATCTTTTTCTTCCAACGCTTTCTTCATCTGTTCGATCATAAAATTAACAGTATTTTCATCCATCTTTTTTAATGCTTTTGAAAACATACTAATAACCTCCTCAGGGCGATACAGATATTCAGATATATCCTGGCATATAGATTCCATCCATGGATAGTTGGATATCAGTGTGGCAAGGTTGTCTGTAGAGTCAGCGGTTAGCAGAGACAACCATGCATTTAGATCGTTGATATCTTTAGCATACTTGCTATTTTTAAATACGTCAAGGTTAACGACATAGTATTCCTGTAAAAGACTCAGATTTACACCAGTATTAAAAATGGTTCTTCCATGATGCAGATAGATATTTGCAAAACGGTCTTTCAGACATTCGTTTGGACTCTTTTCATACATAACAATTGTATAAACAGTTCTCATATCCTTATATGTGAAATCTTTCCCAAGGTTGCTTTTTACGCGTGTATATTGGCGAAGTAGTAGATCTGCGGAATAGCATGACATTCGCTCACCGGGAAATGTGTATGGATTTTTTTGTATTTCTACATTTGCGATAGAACCGTCTTCTAACTGGACGATAATATCCAGAAGTAGGAGAGATGTTGATGGAAGCATGCTGTCTTCATTTGACATAATATATTTAACAGTTACATTTGTGCCGATAATACTGCTGATCAGTCGTGATAATCGTTCCGGGTATATATCTGGGTTGAAGATTTTTTTGAAAAATGGATCATAGGTTAGTGGCAGACTTTTTTTGCCTTCCATAAATTCCATAAAACGTTTTTTCCAGTCATCAGGCCAGTTCTTATATGTCCAATAAAGTTTTGGGTATTGTTTTAATTCTGCAAGGCATTCATCTTCCGTTCGTTGTGGAAAAAGCTGACAAATATTGAATGCGGAATGTTTGGTGCTTGAGTTTTGTGAAATGGTAGTATTGTCCTTGTTATACATAAAAATTCCTCTTAATTTCCGGTGCCTGATTTGTCGACAAAACCACCATACCAGAAATAATGGTTTAAAAACCGTTGATGTAATAACTTGTATGGTTTGATGTAACTTTTGGTAAGTGGATGCTTATAAAGACAATCTGTAAATATTTTTCCGGTAAGTATTTTTGATAAAATCTCAAAATTTTACTTATGGTTTTCGGTAAAGTGCCAACCGAATTTTTAAGCGGCGGCTATAAGAAGCTGATCGCAGCCGCAGTCCGCGTCGTTAATAAAATAACAACACCCCGGTCGCGAGGAATGCGTACCAGGGTGGTATTCAAAGGACATACTTTATTATAAACATTTGTATTTTGGACTGTCAATTCGTTGCTGGTTAAGAAATATATAAATTTATGTGCCTATGCGTTGGTTTGTAGGGAGTATACTTATACTTGACACAATGCGCTATTATTAATCATTTAATATTATAAATAATGATTTTTTACTCCAATTTTCTCCCTATCTCACTTTCCCCATTTACGGGATATTGAAAACCAAAAGATTACGGTATTTGATTCGGGCTTTAACTTTGGTAAAAAAAAGGCGGAAAGATATACTCTCCGCCCATCCTATAATAGGATCAAATGAATTTATTAACATATTTATTATAAAATATCCAGATAGTAATGTCAATGAACCCAATCTCCTGATCCATATTTCTTTACCATATCTTATCTAGTAACTCATTGAATATTATGGTCTTTGAGTAACTGCAGGTAAGTATCTGGGAGAAGGATGTTGTCTGATTTACTTTCTTCTCCAAGATAACAAAATCCGTATTTTGATAATGATTGTTCGCTTGTTATCTGTTTTCCATTATATATACTAGCAGGATAAGCCATATTAGCAGAAACGCTCATTTTTTTCTCCACAAACCCGACAGGTATAATCCTGATAATATTCAGACCGGGCTTGTTCGGTTATAACGGTCGTAGTTTCATACTTTGGTTCGTCTGCGGTTGGATGATGGATGGTATCAAGGAGGACCTTGGCATATGCTGCCTGTCCATGGGTTGTTCCTCTTTGATGAGCCTCTAGATCAGAGGCGCTATCATAACAGAAGTCTTTAAAATATATTTGTCCTTCTTTCCTCGCTGTCCACTTTCCATCTCCATTAATGTCAACCCAGCTTTCGCCCTGTTTAGGCTTTTTATTCCATACACAATTTAAACAAACGTGTTTTATATCCTTTGACCACACTTCTTCGTCCCACTCATTGACCGGGATCTGAACTTCCTTTGTCTTGGCTTTATGATCAATCTGTTCTGTTACAGAACCCGCCTTCCATAAATGAACATGATTTGCCGGCTGCTTGGATAAAGATCCGTCACTCACAGTTTCATAAGCCTTATTCTTGATAAACACAGTGCTGTTTTTCTGGATCTTCCCCTGGTTATCAACCGGATATTTTTTTCCGGCTGCAGTATAGATCCCGGATGAAACCGCCATACTATTATCCGGTCTTACAATCTGATTATTCTTCACTTTAAAATCCTGTCTGCTACCATTTTTATCTACAAAATAATTGCAGCCACTTGATTTAACGATTGTTGACCGCTGTATCTTGCCATTTTTTACATAGACATCATCGTTCCAGCCATCTTTCAACGCCTTGATGTCACCATTTTTTGTGATCCGGTAAGAAGTGCTTCCGTCATCATAATACTTTACACAGCCATCATTGTCGATGAAATAAGATCCCTGCCAACCCATTGCTCTTGAAATGTTTCCGTTCGTATTCACGAAAAAAATTTTTTCATTATAGGTATAAATTTTTCCCTTATATTTCTTTAAATCTTTCTTATCCCATCTAGTGTTATTTCCGTTCCAGGCTCTAAATTTACCATTTGATATTTTTACAGAAACAGTACCGTTTTTTTCAACATAGTAAGTATATAATCCGTTATTATTTAGTTTCCAGCCTTTGTTTAGGTTAATAAGACCGTTAGCCCCTACATAGAAATTTTTCTTATGTAGCCGAATGATGGTATTTTTCTTGTTTTTGAATACTTTTGAAGATGGTTTTTTATTGTTAGCAGTATATGTGTAGTATTTGCCGTCTTTGATTTTGGCATACAAATAACCATTTTTCCCAGTGCAATAGGCGATTCTTTTCGATGAATCGAAACTCCAGCCATTATTCAATTTGGAGCCGTTTTTTTTACAGATAAATCGTCCTTTATTGTCATTCCAGGTCAGTGTATAACCTGATTCTCTGTCGGCAAGTTCTGCTTGTTTTTTTGCTTTTTCTCCATGTGCAGCAACAGAAGCAGATGAAATACGCAATATGAATAAAGAGCAACGAGTAATGCGTTATCTTAAAAACCATGATAGTATTTCAACACAACAGGCAATGGAACTGTGTGAATATAAAACACGAGCAGGTGCATGTAAGTTGCTAGATAAAATGATTCAGAATGATATTTTGAGAAAAATAGGAAGTGGACTTGGTACAAAATATATATTTATTGATGACAACTTTGTTGCTCATCGTATGCAGAATGATAACAATGCAGGCAAATGGAAGAGCATGAACCGCCTTGCATGGTGCGGGCCGCTGCTCTGTTCCTTACAGACAGCACTTCCGACGCTTATTGTTGTAATCTTTGGTGCAAATGTAGTCAACTTCATTTTAAAGGTAATTCCGGAATGGGTAACGGATGGTCTTTCCATCGCAGCAGGTATCCTTCCTGTTGTCGGTATCGGTATGCTGATGCGTTACATGCCGATCAAGAAATTTCTTCCATTCGTGCTGATCGGATTTGTCCTTTCCGCATACCTTTCCGTACCGGTGCTCGGTATTGCGATCGTAGGATTTGCAGCAGCATTTTGGTATTTCACAAGTGAACTGAAAAAGCAAATGCCCCTGCAGCTACAGCAGTTGCCGGAGCAGGAACATATGAAGCAGAGGGAGATGATTTCGATGAGTATCTCCACAGGTGGATAACGGATATGATATCGCAGATTATAAAGATATAGATCCAAGCCTTGGAACAATGGCAGATTTTGAACACCTGCTTGCAAGAGCCGTTTCCAGATTCGGAAATGATTCTGAGAAATACCGTGTGATCTCAGCCAAGATGCTTGGAACCTGTCTTCATATGATGCAGGGAACTCCTTATGTATATGAAGGTGAAGAACTCGGTATGACAAATGCAGATTTCGCAGAGATCAGCGAATACAGGGATCTGGAAGCGTTAGATATCTATTATGCATCTGGTGGATGATCTGGCAGGATATGTTAGAAAAGAATCCCGCGATGTTCAGAAAGGAGCCATTCTCTTTTCTTCCTCTGAGGATGGCATTCTGATCGGTTGGGATGAAACCAGAGAATATCTGAATACAAGGCCGGGTGTCCATGCTGTAGATGGTGGCTGTGATAACCTTGAATTTAACCGGTCAGATGCAACTAAAGCAGCAGGACTTCAGACACTTGCGGTGATGCTTGGTATTCCCATGAATGAGACTCTGTCAAATAATGAAGACGGCGTTGCTGTTGTATTAGAACGCATCGCTTCGCTCATTTGACAGACCACCCATCTGTTTGCGGTAGGCATTCGGTGTCAGGCCATATTCTTTTTTAAAACAATTTACAAAATGACTGCAGGACGCAAAATACAGAAATGAACTGATTTCTGTACAGCTCGCCTGGCTGTTTAACAGCATGTAGCGAGCCGTCCTGCATTTTTCTTTTATGATATATTGTGAGAGACTGCAGTTCATATCTTTTTTGAACAGACGGGTCATATAGTCCGGGTGGAGCTTCACTGCATCGGCGACATCCGATACCCGGATCGGTTCTGTGATATGGTTGTTGATGTAGGAGACGGCCTGCATGACATGATAAGACAGTCCGGGACTGTTATGAAGCTCGTGCATGGCAAGTACAAAATCCTTCACAACAGCTCCTTTTCGCGGATTCAGTTGTTCCGGTGTCAGACATGCGTCGATTTTTCGGATATGCATATCACTTAAAGTATAGGCCTGTTCCGGATCCAACCCGGCCTCGATACAGAAACGTGTGATCATGGCAGTCAGAATGACCAGATGGTACTTTTTGTTCTGCAGTGGGGATGAAGACAGCTTTCCCATGCCTTCCATGGTATCTGCATTCATATTTAGCTTCAGCAGCTCCATATCCCCATTTGCGATCCGCCGGTAAAATGAATACTCTGCCTCCATCGGCAGGTGATAAGACTGTTCCTCCTGCTGCGCTAATAACAGTTTCTGTAATTCTTTATTCATGGAAATACTCCTTTCATATAATATACAGCTATAAAAATATTTGCATATAGGCATTATTTTATCAAATGAACGGATTGTCCATCTCTAAAAATACAATCAGAACAATGAAGGTCAGCTATGCGATATAAAAATCGGATATATTATATTCCCTACATATGCATTTATAGTATCATAAATTCAGAAAATAACAATTACAAATTTATTATTTGCTAAATGAAAAGGAGATCATGCATATGAAGACATGGAAAGGGTATCAGAAGGGTGTTAATCTGGGAGGCTGGTTTTCCCAGTGTGATTATTCCGAGGACAGATTCAATAATTTTATTACGGAAGATGATTTTAAAGAGCTTACAAGCTGGGGACTGGATCATCTCAGACTGCCGGTGGATTATAATCTGGTAGAGACAGAAGACGGACAGTATAAGGAAGAAGGTTTTGCACGGATCAAACGTGCACTGGAACTCGGACATAAATATGGTTTCAATATGATTCTTGACCTGCATAAGACCGCCGGTTATTCTTTTGATCCGGGAGAAAAACAGAGTGGATTTTTTGGAAACGAAGCTCTTCAGGAACGCTTCTACAGATTATGGGAAGAATTTGCAAAGCGCTTTGGCGGATATGGAGATAAAGTTGCATTTGAATTATTAAATGAGGTAGTAGATAAAGAAGATGGTGCTGTATGGGCAGAGATCGCACCAAAGTGTGTCGAACGTATCCGTGCATATGCACCGGCAACTGATATTCTGATCGGTGGTTACTGGCATAACAGCGTGCAGGCAGTCAGAGATATTCCGATGCCGATGGATGAACATATCATATATAATTTCCACAGCTATGACCCTCTTCTTTTTACACATCAGGGCGCACAGTGGTAGATGATATGCCGGCGGATTATCATATGGAATTCAAAGGCAGCATGGAAGATTTTTGTGCATATGCAAAAGCACACCTGCCTGCAAAACTTGCGGGAACGCTGTCGATCCTTGATTATAAGGGCAATCTTGATTCAGCATATTTTGAAGACCTGTTTGCCGATGCGATCGCTGTTGCAAAGGAGCGAAATGTAGCACTTTATTGTGGTGAATATGGTGTGATCGAAAACGCAGATCCGGCAAACACTGTATTATGGTATAAAGCCATCCATGAAGTATTTGCAAAATATGGTATCGGCCGTGCGGCATGGTCATACAAGGAGATGGACTTCGACCTTCGCGCTGATCGTCTGAAACCGGTATTTGCTGAACTCAAGAAATATTTTTAAGGCGTTAATTCTATTTAAGAAACTTTTTCCGGCGCATGCTTGCTTATTCTTTTCGTATGGATTATAATAACAAAAGCTGATTTTTGTAGAAAGAAAAGAAGTAGGAGAAAACAAGATGGTAAACGAAGAAAAGGTCAGATTGATGACCAGACTTGCCATGTACGAACAATCTACAGGAAAAGAAGATCTGGAAAAAGGCAGATATTTCAAATCAGACTATGTAAAATACAACTGTCTGAAGACCCTGGTATCGACAACGATATTATTTGTGATCGTGGTAGCGGCCTATATTTATTACAATATGGGCAAACTGATCACGGAGCTTGTAGATATAGATCTGTTCGGTCTGGCATATAAACTTCTTATAGTATATGCGGTTGTTTGCGTAGTATTTATGGTTCTTGCATGGTTTCTATACTCCTATAGATACACCAAGGCAAAGCCTCATATCATAAAGTACAATCAGGATCTGAAGAAGCTGATTGCTTTCTATGAGAAAGAGGACAAAACCAAAGGGAAGAAGAGGAGGAAGTAAACATGGCATCACTTTTGACATTCAGAGATGGAATTAAGAATTTTTGCAGTAAATACGATAGGATCGTAGCACCGGCTATCCGGTTCATTCTCGCATTGCTGATGTTCTGGTCCATTGTACATATTACAGGCGGACATAATGAAACGATATCCAGCGGGCTGGTTATTTTTCTTCTTGCTGTTGTATGTGCATTTATTCCGGAAAGTCTTACTTATGCAATTGGTGGAGTTGTTGCATTTATGAATTATTTTTCGGGCAATAAAGAAACAGGCATATCATTTATTGTTTTATTTATTATCATGTATTGCCTGTATATCCGGTTTTTCCCGAAAGCAACATGGGTGGTCATGTATGCCCCATTATTTTTCATTATTAAAATGCAGTATGTGCTTCCGATTCTTGCAGGTATGTTTGTAGGACCGATCGCGATCGTTCCGTTAGCTTTTGGTGCTGTCTTCTATTATTTTTCATTAGATGCATCCAATTATCTTGCAGAACTGAGTAAGACAACAGATACAGAAAATATGCTTGAAAGTTATAAATATATATTCCAGCATTTGATTGATAATAAAGATCTTCTGCTTACGATTGTTGTATTTGCAGTTGTTCTTATTATTACGCATGTGATATACAGATTATCGGTTGAATATTCATGGTATGCGGCAATTATTGTTGGTGGTCTGTTTGAGATTATCTTATTCCTGGTTGGAAATGTTGTACTCAATGCAAGCATCTCGATTGGAGAGATTCTGCTGGGTTCGATCTGTGCAGTGATTATTGCGGTTGTAGCGCAGTTCTTCAAAACAGTTGTGGATTATTCAAGAGTGGAGAATACACAGTTTGAAGATGAGGAATATTATTATTATGTAAAAGCTGTTCCAAAGATCGTTATGACGAAACAGCAGAAGAACGTAAAAAAGATCAATACAGTATCACAGAATATCGCTGATGAAGATTCAGTAAGTGGTGTTACGAGGTAAAATGAATTCTTGCATATGACCTGACGTTTTTGTCAGGTCATATCTTTATCCCACCATATAGGAAGGCTGATACAGCCTTTGTATATCCGGAATATTCAGAAAGGAGAGATATCGAATGGATAAGATCCTGGCATTTATGAGAACATATTTTGACTGGTTTTACATTACCACACCGGATATCAGTGACATTATTGAGATCCTGATCCTTTCATATGTGATCTATAAGATACTGATGTGGTTTAAGAGCAATCGTGCATGGACACTGTTAAAGGGTATTGTTCTAATCCTGTTATTTACGATTCTGGCATCCCTGTTCCAGTTTAATACGATTCTGTATATATTGAAAAATGTGTTCAGCATAGGTATTCTGGCAGTTATCATTTTATTCCAGCCGGAGTTCCGGCGAGGTCTGGAAACACTTGGACGAAAGAAATTTTTTGATTATATCATGCATGAAGATGCAGATGAAAGAAAGTTGAGTGACAAAACGATTTATGAGCTGATCAAGACAGTAACTGTTTTATCAGCGAACCGGACAGGTGCATTGATCGTTATTGAAGACAAGGTCGCACTGGGTGAATATATTGATACGGGAATCCCTGTTGATGCGGTTGTAACGAACCAGCTTCTGCTTAATATATTTGAGCATAATACACCGCTTCATGATGGTGCAGTCATCCTCAGAAATAACAGAGTGGTTGCAGCAACCTGTTATCTTCCATTGTCAGCCAATCTCTCTATCAACAAGGAGTTGGGAACCAGACATCGTGCAGGTGTAGGTATCAGTGAGGTGTCCGATAGTGTAACACTGATCGTATCAGAGGAGACCGGCTCGATCTCGATCGCAAAGGGTGGCGAGCTGTATCGAAACCTGGATACAGAAAGTGTCCGGAACCATCTGGAACTGTTAAATCAGGAGGATGGAAAGAAAAAGGATGAACGCCGGCAGAGGGATGGCAAACGCAAAAAGAAGAGTACTGAGAAAAAGACCAGTTCAGGTAATGTAAAAAGTGGAAAGTCTTCTGATAAGAGAAAGGAGGCTGACGGCAATGAAAGATAAATTATTCAGTAACTGGGGATGGAAACTCTTATCATTGATCCTTGGATTTGTTGTCTGGGTCACAGTTTTAAATGTGGATGATTATTCAACCACACGGCAGATCAGAGATATACCGGTTACTCTGATCAATACAGATGCGATCACGGACAAGAATCAGTTGTATGATATTGTGTCCGGTGAAACAGTGGACATCATCGTAAAGGGCAGACGTTCAGTTGTAAATGCACTTGGAGCTTCTGATTTTACAGCAGTTGCGGATATGTCAAAATTGTCGATCACAAATGCTGTAAATATTACGGTGACAGCGAATTCATCGTCTGTAAATAACAATATCAGCATTACGATCGTAGATAATGTACTCCAGGTAGAACTGGAGGAGGAACAGACGGCATCCCTGCCGGTAACGGTTACGACAAAGGGTGAAACGGCAGAAGGATATACGACCGGTATTCCGGTATCTACGCCGAATCTGATAACGGTAAAGGGAGCAGCAAGCGTGATCGAACGGATTGAGAAGGCAGAGGTACAGGTGGACGTATCCGGACGGACTTCAGATGTAACAGCAACCTGCACACCAATCTTCTATGATGCAAATGGTGACGCGGTATCCGGTAAGAAGCTGGAAAGCAAGGTGACCGGAGTGTCTGTAACTATACCGGTTTATAAGACGAAAACGGTAGCAGTAAAGCTGGACACAACCGGTGTTCCGGCAGATAATTATAAAGTAGTGAACGTAGAATATGTGCCGAATGAGATAACAGTTGGAGGACCGGCAGATGTGCTGCAGAATCTCACGGAGATAACAGTAGATGATATCGATGTATCCGGATGCAGTGAAGATTTGGAAAGTACGATCGAGATATCCAAGTATTTGCCTGATGGAGTTGTTCTGGCAGATGAGAATACAAGCATCAGCGTCCATGTAGCGATTGAACGGAATATCAGCAGAACAATGACGATATCAGCCAATGATATTACGATTGAGAATAAACTGACGGACTATGATTATGCTGTTCAGTTTCCGGAGGGAAATACAGTTGTGATATCAGGCTTTCTGATGAGGTTGCCAAGCTTACAGCGAAGGATCTGAAGATAACGATTGATGCGGAAACATTATCCATTGGTGCAAATACGGTTGAGCTGTCGATAAAAGACAGCGATACATACACAGTGGACAGTACCTGTAAAGTGGATATAGAAGTTACGGCAATGCCGTGACACAGCAAGGACAGGCAATAGTAGAACTACAATAGGAAGGTTGCGCTATTGCCTGATCCTGTATTATGCAGAAGGGAGACTGATATATGGAACAAATGAATGAGAAAATTGCAAAGTTAAAAGAAATTGTTGCAGGTTCGGAACGTATGGTTTTCTTTGGTGGAGCGGGTGTTTCTACAGAGAGCGGGATTCCGGATTTCCGCAGTGTGGATGGATTGTATAATCAGAAATACAAATATCCACCTGAAACGATCATCAGTCACAGCTTCTATATGCGTGACCCGGAAGAGTTTTACCGTTTCTATAAGGATAAGATGATCTATCAAGATGCAAAGCCGAATATGGCACATAAAAAACTTGCAGAACTGGAAGCGCAGGGGAAACTTGCAGTGATCGTAACACAGAATATTGACGGCCTGCATCAGATGGCAGGAAGTAAGAATGTGATTGAGCTGCATGGTTCGATCCATAGAAATTATTGCACAAAATGTCACAAATTCTATGATCTGGATTATATTATTCAATCAGATGGTGTACCAAAATGCAGTTGTGGTGGAATAATTAAGCCGGATGTAGTATTATATGAAGAGGGTCTGAACAATGACGACATTGAGAATGCGATCCGGTATATTTCGGAGGCAGATACATTGATCATTGGCGGAACCTCGTTGGTTGTTTATCCTGCCGCCGGACTGATTCGGTATTTCAGAGGAAAACACCTGGTAGTTATTAATATGTCGCCGACACAGACGGACAGTCAGGCAGATCTTCTGATCGCTGACAAGATCGGAAAAGTGCTGGGACAATTATAAAAATGAAAATAAAACGAAATGGAGAAAGACATGAACAAACTAGACCTTCAAAAAAAGGCTGTTGACATCCGTAAGGGAATTGTTTCCTCCGTACATTCTGCAAAAGCAGGACATCCGGGCGGATCACTTTCAGCAGCAGACATTTTTACTTATCTTTATTTTGAGGAATTACATGTGGATCCGAAGAATCCAAAGGATGAGAACAGAGACCGTTTTGTATTATCCAAAGGACATACAGCACCGGGTTACTATTCAGCCCTTGCTGAGAGAGGATTTTTCCCGGTTGAGGATCTTCTGACCCTGCGTCATATCGGTTCTTATTTACAGGGACACCCGGATATGAAGCACATTCCTGGTGTGGACATGTCATCCGGTTCTCTCGGACAGGGACTTTCTGCAGCAGTCGGTATGGCACTTGCAGCAAAGATGTCCGGTAAGGAATACAGAACCTACTGCCTGTGCGGAGACGGAGAGATCCAGGAGGGACAGATCTGGGAGGCTGCTATGTTTGCAGGTCACAGAAAGCTGGATAACCTTGTAGTGATCGTAGATAATAATAACCTTCAGATCGACGGAACCGTTGAGGATGTATGTTCCCCATATCCGATCGATAAGAAGTTTGAAGCATTTAATTTCCATGTAATTAATATCGACGGAAATGATTTTGATCAGATCGATGCAGCATTCAAGGAAGCAAAGGCAACCAAGGGAATGCCGACAGCGATCATCGCCCATACCGTAAAAGGTAAGGGAGTATCCTTCATGGAGAACAATGTGGGATGGCATGGTAAAGCTCCGAATGACGAGGAGTATGCGATTGCAATGGAAGAACTGGAAAAGGCAGGTGACGTGTTATGTCAGAAGTAAAGAAGATCGCAACAAGAGACAGCTATGGTAATGCATTGGTTGAGCTTGGAAAAGAACATGAGAACCTGATCGTACTGGATGCAGACCTTGCAGCAGCAACAAAGACCGGAATCTTCAAGAAAGCATTTCCGGAACGTCATGTAGACTGTGGTATCGCAGAATGTAATATGGCAGGCATCGCAGCCGGAATGTCAACCTGTGGATATGTGCCGTTTATGAGCTCCTTTGCGATGTTTGCGGCAGGCAGAGCTTTTGAGCAGGTAAGAAACAGTATCGGATACCCACATCTGAATGTAAAGATCGGAGCAACTCACGCAGGTATCTCCGTAGGAGAAGACGGAGCAACCCACCAGTGTAATGAAGATCTTGCACTGATGAGAGAGATCCCTGGCATGGTGGTTATCAATCCATGTGATGATGTAGAAGCAAGAGCAGCCGTAAAGGCAGCATATGAATATGTAGGACCTGTCTATATGAGATTTGGAAGACTGGCAGTACCGGTCATTAATGATGAGACAACCTACAAGTTTGAGATCGGCAAGGGCGTAGAATTACGGCCTGGAAAGGATATCACGATCATAGCAACCGGACTTCCGGTATCTGAGAGCTTAGAAGCTGCGAAGTTTTTGGCAGAGGACGGTATCGATGCACAGGTGATCAATATCCACACGATCAAACCGCTTGACGAGGAACTTGTCGTAAAGGCAGCACAGGCAACCGGCAGAGTGTTCACGGTAGAGGAGCATTCGATCATCGGTGGACTCGGTTCAGCGGTTATGGAATGTCTGGCAGAGAAGAATCCGGTTAAGGTAACAAGGATCGGTGTTCGCGATACCTTCGGTGAGTCCGGCCCGGCAAAGGACCTGCTTCATAAGTATGAACTCGACGCAGAGGGCATCTATAAGCAGATCAAAGCAGCATTATAAAGGCTATGTAACAAAAATAAAGATACATTATTTATTATTACGCAAGTCACGTTCGGGAGCCTTTGAAACAAAATGGAAAATACATTACATATTATTACGCAAGTCGTTTGCACTCTATTCCAACGCAACGGTACTAAGTTCCTCGCCTATGGCGACTCACTAAGAACCGGCGTTGGAAAAGGCTTGCTACATAATAGTAATGCTATTTTCCATTTGTACTTTAAGTATTCGTGTCCGAACGTGCTTGCTGCATGATGATAATGTATCTTTATTTTTGTATCTAAGTGCCTTTATAACGCTGCTTTTTATAGATAGAGGGTATGGCGGCAGACAGGGCAATAAAATGAGATACACATATGTAGAGTATAGATTATATTGAGCTGCCCATTAATGAATAAAATGGATGAGAGATATACTATTATGGAGTAAGCCTTATCCGAGGCCGGTACTTAAGTTGCGTCTTTTGCAACTTTATGTACCGCTGCACGAGGATACGAGTGGAAGCGTCTTACGGAATAATATGTATATTCTTATTCATTTTTAATTCATTAAGGGCAGCTACTTGCAAATAAAACTATATATGTGTATCTTACATGGATTCCTGTCTGCCGCCATCCCTCTCTATCATAATTCTAAAATTTTCGGCGCAGTTCTTAAATAAGGATAAAGTCGGTTGACAGAAGCCGGAAGTTTCATTTATCATATCAAGTAGAGTATATTTAAATCTATTATTTCAATAAAATCTTTTCATTCATTGTTCCGTTCATGTTTGGAACAGATACGAAAAATCTATAAAAAGATCAGGAAATAAAACTACATAGGGACAGAGAGTTGACAGAGCAAAGGGACACTTATACTTGTTGTTGTGTACAATTCAGTGAAACAATATACGTTGGAGCGATAACAGGGGCTTTTATATGTGTACCGGAAAGGGAGGTTGTTTATGCAGGAACAGAAAGTCGAACAGGAAATTGATATTACGAAATTATCGAATGAATTTACCTACAGAAAATACATGATGAGCAGGGACTCCGTACGGCATTTATTTTCTAAATTAAGTGTTGCGGAATATGTCGCGCTGCAAAGTATAGAGGCGATCAGCGGGGATTCTGCTATTTATGGCGGCAAGGCATATCTGACTGATCTGTCCGTCCGGATGCAGATGAGCATTCGCAGGACATCAAAGACGGTAAGGGATCTCAGAGATTGCGGCTATGTCAAATGGTCACATGATGGAAATGGTACGGACGGCACTTATGTAACGATCACGGATGCCGGTGCGAAACAGCTTCATGAGCAGGAAACGATCATTAAGGACTTTTACGGAAATGTAATTAACAAATTCGGCAAAGAGAATATGATCAATCTGTTGATCCTGATGAAGGAGCTGGATACGGTTATGGAGAGTGAGATTGAAGAAATGCAGGTGGTGAAGAACGATGATGAGTCTGATGAAAATGAATGAGTATGTGGCAATACAGGAAAAGATATGCGAGAAAAATGATTATATCGCACCAAGATTATATGATGAATATGGGGTAAACCGCGGACTTCGCGATGACCGCGGAGTTGGTGTATTGACCGGTCTGACGAACATTTCAAAGATTGTATCCTCTAAGGTGCAGGATGGCAAGAAAGTACCTTGTGATGGAGAACTCTGGTACAGGGGTTATCGGGTGGAGAATCTGATCGGAAGTCTGGGAGAAGATGAACTGGGGTTTGAAAAGGTGGCATATCTTCTGTTGATGGGTGAGCTGCCAAATGCAGAAGAACAGCATGAATTTGAGAAGATCGTCGGTGGGCTTCGTACGCTGCCATCGAATTTTACAAGAGATGTTATCATGAAAGCGCCGACAGAGGATATCATGAATTCCATGACACGTAGTATCCTGACGCTTGCATCCTATGATAAGAATGCAAAGGATACCGGTGTGAATAATTCTCTGCGTCAGTGTATCCAGCTGATCAGTGAATTTCCGATGCTGGCTGTATATGGATATAATGCATATAATCATTATGTAAAGAATGACAGTATGTTCATCCATCGTCCGGCAAAGAATCTGTCAACGGCTGAGAATATTCTCATGCTGCTTCGTCCGGATAAGAAATATTCCAAGGTAGAGGCAAAGGTACTTGATACGGCACTGATCCTTCATATGGAGCATGGTGGTGGTAATAATTCAACCTTTACAACAAGAGTTGTTACGTCCTCCGGTTCGGACACCTATTCCACAATGGCGGCTGCTATGTCATCCTTAAAGGGACCAAAGCATGGTGGTGCCAATATCAAGGTTATGGAAATGATGGATAATATTCGCGGACATATAAAAGACTATGAAGATAAAGATGAGATAGAAGCATATTTAAGCAAGATCCTGAACAAGGAAGCATTTGACAATAAGGGATTGATCTATGGTATGGGACATGCCGTATATTCCTTGTCAGATCCGAGAGAGCGGGTGTTCAAGGATTATGTCGTTAAGCTGGCTCATGAAAAGGGCAGGGAAAAAGATCTCAGGTTGTATGAGAACATAGAGGAGCTTGCCCCGGAGCTGATCGCAAAGCAGCGCAAGATCTTCAAGGGTGTAAGTCCAAATGTGGATTTCTACAGCGGATTTGTATATGACATGCTGGGAATCCCGATGGAGCTTTATACAGCGATGTTTGCAGTTGCACGTATCGTTGGATGGAGCGCACACAGGATCGAGGAGCTGATCACGAATAACCGGATCATGCGTCCGGCATATATGAGTATCATGGAGAAAAATCCCCAGATATAAACAAAAGCCAAAAACAAAGCGTAGTTATAACATGAGAACAGACAGGTTATAAGAGCCCATTGAGGTTCTTATAATCTGTCTGTTTTTATGTATGGATCGCTGTATCGACTATAAAATAAATCAGATAATACAGAAGAAAATATACAGAAGGAATCTGCATAAACATACATTTTACATAAATAGAAAAGCAGCGAATCACATATACTTAGAAAGAAATGTAAAATTATCAGATGCTTTTCAGGTGGGGTGCCGAAAGTGCCGGAAATACGGGGAATCATTTGGAGAATGCTGGTAATACATGGAAAATGAATGATTTTACCATAATTTTACAAAAAAATTTCAAGTGGTTGATAGCAGCAAAAAATGGGATGGTGTAAATTGAAGAACAGTGAAGTAGAAGAGAGATAGATGACGTATGAAAGTAACATTTGAAGATGTAAAAAAGAACAGAGCGGTTCAGACATATATAAGGATGGCAGACGAATCCTTACATGCAATGGGATATACAGAGCATGGATTTGCACATGTGGAACGTGTAGCAGAGACGGCAAGGGAGATACTGCTGACGCTTGGCTATTCCGAGCGCGAAGCGGAGCTTGCGAGTATTGCAGGGTATCTGCATGATATTGGAAATGTTGTAAACCGGGAAGGACATGCGCAGTCCGGTGCGGTCATGGCGTTTCGGATATTGGATGATATGGGTGCAGATCCGGAGGATACAGCGACGATCATAACAGCAATAGGCAATCACGATGAGTCGGCGGCATTTCCGGTAAATCCGATCGCAGCAGCATTGCTGATCGCGGATAAAAGTGATGTGAGAAATTCGAGAGTCAGAAATACGGACATTTCATCCTTTGATATTCATGACAGGGTGAACTATGCCGTAAAAGAAAACAAATTGAAGATTACCAGGGATTCACATATTGGGCTGAAATTAAAGATCGATAAATCTATGTGTGCCGTTATGGATTATTTTGAGATCTTTTTACAACGTATGATCCTGTGTAGGAAATCAGCCGAGGTGCTTGGGCTGAAATTCTGGCTTACGATCAATAAACAACGGGTAATCTGACAGGGGGTGTATGGCGATTCAAAGAATATTTCAGTACATAAAAGAGAAAATAACAGGAGCGATAAAAAGAATGAATAACGGAGAAAAGAATCTGAAAAATGCAGAAGTGGCAAATGAGAAAATACAGCAAGAAAAGCGGGTAAAAAAGGTGAATCATATCGGATTGTATGAAAATCGTGAATTATCATGGCTGAAATTCAATGAACGAGTGCTGGAAGAAGCCGAGGACACCAGTGTTCCATTGTGCGAGCGGATGACATTTTTGTCTATCTTTCAGAGCAATCTGGATGAATTCTTTATGGTGCGTGTCGGTTCGTTGGAGGATCAGAAGCTGTTAAGCCAGAAACTTCGGGAGAACAAGACAAATATGACAGCGGGAGAGCAGATCGAGGCAATCTTAAAACGAGTTGCAGAACTAAACGAAAGAAAGGATGCCGTCTATGCTTCCATTATGAAGGAGGTTGGTGAGAAGGGCGTTCATCTGACGGATTTTAAAGAACTTGCAAAATCAGAGAGCAAATATTTGGAAGATTATTTCATGAAAGAGATCGTACCGTTGTTATCGGTTATGATCGTTGGAAGAAAGCAGCCATTTCCGTTTTTGAAGGGACAGGAGATTTACGCGCTTGCTGTTCTTGGTACAAGAAATGGTAAGAAAAAAATCGGGATCATTCCATGCAGCAGTTCTGTATTTCCAAGGCTGATCCGGATTCCGACAAAGGATGATACCTATATGCTGGTCGAGGAACTGATCCTGCATTTCCTGCCAAAGGTGTATAAGGGCTATAAGGTTCTGGAAAAATCTGTGATCCGCGTAACGAGAAATGCGGATATTGATTTTAATGCCGTCTATGATGAAGATCTTGATTACAGAGATAAGATGGCACAGATCGTAAAGCTCAGAAAGAAGCTTGCACCGGTACGGCTGGAATTATCCCGTGATATCAATGAAGATATGATAAAACAGGTATGTGAGTATGCAGAGATGGAAGAGCCACATGTATTCTTAAATCAGGCTCCGCTCGATCTTTCATTCCTGTTCCAGATTGAGGATATTTTGAGAAAAGATGCAAATCTGGTCTATCAGAGACGTGTCCCACAGCCATCTCCGATGTTAAAGAGCAATGAACATATCATACCACAGATTTTGGATCATGATGTTTTATTATCCTATCCGTATGAGAGCATTAAACCATTTCTGCAGATGCTTCAGGAGGCTGCCCGTGATCCGGAGGTTATCTCTATTCGTATGACACTTTACCGTCTGGCAAGAAACAGCAAGGTGGTAGAGGCACTGACCGAAGCTGCTGAAAATGGCAAACAGGTCGATGTACTGGTTGAATTAAAGGCGAGATTCGACGAGGCAAATAATATTGAGTGGAGCCGTACGTTAGAGGATGCAGGCTGCCATGTCGTATATGGAATTGATGGCTTAAAGGTTCATTCAAAGCTGTGTCTGATCACCAGAAAGGTCGGAGATGAGATTCAGTATATTACGCAGGTCGGAACCGGAAATTATAACGAAAAGACTTCCAGATTATATACGGATCTGTCGTTGATCACAGCAGATAAGAGAATTGGAGAAGAAGCAGCAAAGGTATTTCAGGCGATCCTGCTTGGTTCTGTAGTAGAAGATATGGAACATCTGCTGGTTGCACCAAAATGTCTCCAGAATAAGGTTCTTGCCATGATCGAGAATGAGATTCAGATCGCAAAGGAAGGAAAGCCCGCCTATATCGGAATCAAGATCAATTCACTGACGGATAAGAAGATCATAGATAAGCTGATCGATGCATCCAGAGCCGGAGTAAAGATCGACATGGCGATCCGTGGCATTAACTGCTTAAGAAGTGGAATACCGGGAGATACCGATAATATTCATATTGTAAGTATTGTAGGACGTTTCCTGGAACACTCCAGAATCTATATTTTCGGAACGCATGACAGGGATAAGGTATATATCGCATCGGCTGATTTTATGACGAGAAATACACTTCGTCGTGTGGAGGTCGCAGCGCCGCTTTATGATGAGACGGTGAAGAATAAAGTCAGGAAGATGTTTGCAACGATGCTTCGCGATAATGTGAAAGCCAGAGAGCAGCAGCCGGATGGCAGTTATCAGAAACTGTCAATGGTGGGACCTGTCTTAAATTCCCAGGAATATTTTTACGAGGAAGCATATATGGAAGCCGGAGATGCTTTTCATCAGCTTTTAAGAAAGCAGGATATGGATACGGAGAAGAAACAGACGGTGTAATTCAGACAAAGTCAGAAAATAGAACCTGGCACAGGGGAAAATGTTATTGAAAGTTTACCTGTAAATAGATATACTATAAGTGGTAAAACAGGTTAAAAAGATAAGGAGTTTTAACACGATATGAAGCTTTCGATAACAGGATTATTTAAGCGGCATGTAAAGGAAGAAAAAAAGCCGCAGAATATAGATGCAGGTCAGGAAAAAGAACCGGCTCCATAATTCAGACAGACATATGGAAGAAACCATCATCAGATGGGCTGGTGGATTATCATGCTGTAACCGGAGAAGGAACACCGGAGTATCAGGAACGACAAAACAGTTTACAGCAGATGGAGGCATGGGCGAAAGAGAACCAGATTCCGGTCGGCAAGCGTACGGTGACCGATTATTACTATGACAGTAAGATCGTACCGGGACGGGTTGTACTGATGGGACTCGGAAAAAATGTCCGTGGCAGTATGCAGTATATTTTAAATGAATTAAATCATAACGATGCATTTAAAGATTTTCATATCTATGTCAAAACAGCCAAAGATACAGAAGAGATTGTAAAGACCTATATCAGACAGAACGGATGGAGCCGTACAGAAGCGGTGACTCCGGATTCTGTCTATATGGAGTTGATCGAAACGGCACAGTTTCTTCTGACTGAGGTGTATTTAACGGCTGCATGGGTGAAGAAAGAAGGTCAGATGTACATTAATATCTGGCATGGAACCCCGCTTAAAAAGCTGGGACTTGCAAAGAATGCAAAAGGAAAGCATAAGAATGGCATTCAGCAGAGCAATTTCATTGATGCAGACTATCTGTTATATCCAAATGATTATACAAAAAAACATATGCTGGAATCCTATAAGGTTGCAGACCTGATGCCGGGTAAGGTCTTAAAGCTCGGTTATCCAAGAACCGGTGGTATGTTAGAGGCTGCGCAGAGTGACCAGACAGAATTGCGCAAGATGCTTGCACCGAACGGGGAGCACATTTATGCCTACATGCCAACCTGGAAGGATTACCTTAAGGTCGATCAGGTTGTTGCGGAATCAAAGGAGCTTCTGGATTATCTGGATGCAAATCTCCGAGAGGATCAGATCCTGTATGTAAATCTGCATCACAGAGTCAGCGATTCGCTGGATTACAGTCAGTTTAAGAGGATCCGCCAGTTTCCTCCGACAGTGGACAGCTATAAGCTGTTGGCATTGACGGATGCACTGATCACGGATTACTCCAGTGTATTCTATGATTATCTGGCACTTCGCCGGCAGATTGTTTTATATTGCGCTGACTATGAGCTGTATCGTAAGAAACGTGGCACTTATATGGATCTGATGGAGCTTCCTTTTGATAAGGCCGTAACACCGGAAGAGGTACTTGCGGCGATCAACCGTGGTAAGACCTATGATGATGAAGCAGCATATCAGGAGTTCTGTGCTTACGATTCTGTTGAGAATGCGCACAAGCTCTGCAGTTTATTCCTGGGAACCGAGGATGAAGTTGAAGTAGAAGCGATTCCGAAAAATAAGAAAAAGAAAGTAATGATCTATTCAGATGCGCTATCCGAGTGTACGGAGACACAGTGGCTTAGAAAAACAGCGGAAAACTGTGCCGGAAGTGATACGGTGGAATTGTTTATTTCCTGCAATCAGGATATGGTCAATGAGAATAAGGATTCAGCATATCCGTTACTGAATAAAGTTCCGGTTATCGGAACAACCGCTGATTATTTCCCAAGTGCGATGGGACGTACAGCGAAGAAGCTTTACGAAAGTGGGAAGATTACGATAGGACAGGCAATGTCCGTATGGAAATATGATTATGCAGCAGCCGCCAGGCGGTTTCTGGGACGTGCTGCCTTTGATCTGGCAGTATTGCTTGATGTGACAGATCCGGAAAAACTTCTGTCATTGACATTTATGGATCAGCCAAATAAAATAATGATTATCAGTGACCTTATGTACAAGGAGATCACAGAAAATAATAATACATTCCTGAAGGATGCCTTACAGGTAAGTGCATCTTATATGAGGGCAGTATTTGTGAAGAATGAAGAGCAGTATGCATATATCAGTCAGATGATCGGGGATGCATGTCCGGTTTGTTATATGAAGGATGCAAAAGATCTGACACAGGCGATCAACGCTGCTGTGATGAGAGAAGGAGAATAATATGAAAAAGGTAATAACATATGGAACCTTTGATTTGCTGCATTACGGACATATCAATCTGTTACGGAGAGCAAAGGAATTGGGAGACTATCTGATCGTTGCACTTTCAACAGATGAATTTAACTGGAATCAGAAGCATAAGAAATGTTATTTTTCTTATGAGGAAAGAAAGCAGTTATTAGAGGCAATCCGTTATGTTGACCTTGTCATTCCGGAGGAATGCTGGGAACAGAAATCAGAAGATATCAAAGAATTTAAGATTGATACCTTTGTTATGGGAAATGACTGGGAAGGAAAGTTTGATTTTCTGAAAGACTATTGTGATGTCGTGTATCTTCCAAGAACACCGGACATTTCAACCACCCAGATCAAAGATGATCTTGGAAAATAAAAGGATGGTAGCGGAAAATGAAGTTTCATCTGCCTTGGAAACGGGAACAGGAAAAGAAAGAATATACATTGATCTATGATGGAAATGGCGGCAGACAGAACGGTGAACGTTTTGTCCGCCGTTCATTTTGGCTTCCGGACGGGGGCTTCGGGAAAGAAAAAAAGTTTGTTTCAAATACTGATGGTGGGGATTTGACTGTTGAAACAGTATTTTCCAATTCCAATCTGAAGTGCATCGGTTATTATGCCAGAAAGCGTACAGAAGAAGGCTGGATATGGTATGGAACGGATCATAACTGGCACGATTCCTTTTATGACGGCACGGTTTGCAAGCAGTTGATACCGATCGCAGCATCGGTAGAATCTTTGTATGAAGCTGCGGATGATGAGATCTATCTGGTTGCACAGTGGGAGGATGAACATGGAATCCGCAGAAACTGTGGATATGAGATATTCTCGAAAAAACTGATGGCACATGCATTTGGCGGTATGGATGGTACAACCTATCATAATACGGCAGAGGCATTTGAACATGGGAAAAAGGAAGGCTATCAGTCGTTTGAGATCGATCTTTCCTATACGGAGGATGACCGTCTGGTATTGTGTCATGGATGGACAGAGAATAATTGTAAGTGCACCGGGGTTTCGTATAAGCCGGAATTTGCGCATATGACATATGAACAGGCAATGCAGATACCGATCCACGGACATTCGATCATGGACGCGAGACAGTTCTATGAAAAAGTAAAGAATGAACCTGCCTATACATTTGAAATTGATTTCCATAATATAAAAAAAGGGAACGAGAAACGGGTTGCCGCTATGCTGGAGGATTTCCGGCAGGATGAAGGTCTGCTCGATCGTCTGCTGATGCAGGTATACAGCCAGCCGATGTATGAACAGATCGACTCCGTGTATCATTTTGCAAATTATATGTATCTGGTTGGATTAAATATCGATAAGCTGGATTCGATCCTCACTTATTGTCTGGATCATGGAATATGCAGTGTTGCAATGCGGACGAATTTTGTAACAAAGGAAAATGTCCGTAAGGTACATGATGCTGGACTGTATGCATTTTGTTATACGGTTTCAGATGATGCTGTTTATGCTAATTATCTATTCCAGCTTGGTGTGGATATGATCTGTACAGATTTTGTAACGGAAAAAGCACTGGAAGCAACGAAGGAAACATTTGGCAGATATCCGTTTATGGTGTGGTACAACAGCAACCATAAGGAAGCAGTCAGTCATTACCCAGAGACTTCCGATGGAGATGAGAATGCGGGAATGCTTACCCGGTTGAAGAGTGGAAATCTGGAATACAGGGATAAGACGATCTGGGAACATACCGAAGGGCAGACACTGCGGGCATGCGGATACGAAGTACCGGGAAAACGATTTGCAGGATGGAAACTGCGCATATCCATTGAAGGAAAAAATTTGTGGTATTCGACGGATGGATTATTCCATGCAGCGAAGGACTATACGGTCAGAAAGAGTATTCAGGCATGTATTTTCAAGGATGGAGATGTGCTCCCGGATTTCGATGTCAGGAAGAATATGAAAGTAATTATGGTAGCAGTATGGGAGAATCTTGATTGATCCTCCCATATTTTAAATAAGTTTATATGCTTATCAGTTATTCTATTTGCCTGTGCCTGCTGTCAGGGGGGATAGAAAACACGTTTCATTTCCTATTCTGCCCGCACGCCTATTTGCCGTCAGCCGCCCTAACTTACCCTTACGGGTTTAGACAAGGGCTTTGTGCCGGCAGCTGGTGCAGGCATCATAACGGAAATTACACTTTATGTTTTCTATCCACCCTGACAGCAGACGCAGGCGAATGGAATGTCGGATAACAAAAATAGATGAAAGGATTAAAAATAAATATGAAGATAGTATTTTTAGATCGTAAGACGATAGGAGAAGACATTGACTTGACGGGCTTTGAGGCTTTGGGAGAAGTTGTAACATATGAGATGTCACAGCCGGAAGAAGTTCCGGAGCGGGCGAAGGATGCAGATGTTATCATTGTGAATAAAGTCCCGGTAAATGAGCAGACGGTTGGAACGGCTCAGAATCTGAAGCTGGTCTGTGTAGCGGCAACCGGAACAAACAATCTGGATAAGAACTATCTGGATAAACGGGGAATTGAATGGAGAAATGCAGCCGGATATTCCACTACGATCGTTGCACAGCACACATTTGCCATGCTTTTTTATCTGCTCGAAAAGCTCCGGTATTATGATGATTATGTAAAGAATGGATCATATCAGAAAAACGATGTATTTACCTGGTTTGGCGAGCCGTTTACAGAGCTTGCCGGAAAGACATGGGGTATCATTGGGCTTGGTGCGATCGGAAGGAAGGTGGCAGATATAGCAAAGGCATTTGGCGCACATGTAATCTATTATTCAGCATCCGGCAGACCGGCACAGGAGGGCTATGAGCAGGTTGACCTGAATACACTTCTTCGGACATCTGATGTCATATCGGTTCATGCGCCATTAAATGAATATACCGGGAATCTGATGGATAAAGCGGCATTTGCAAAGATGAAAAAGGATGCAATCTTCCTGAACCTTGGACGTGGGCCGATCGTAGTCGAAGAAGATCTTGCAGAAGCCTTGAAGCAGGACACGATCGCAGCCGCAGGCGTAGATGTCCTTCGGACGGAACCGATACAGCCGGACAATCCGCTGCTTGCTATAAAGGACAGCCATAAGCTGCTCATCACGCCACATGTCGCCTGGGCAAGCACCGAAGCCCGTACCCGCCTGATGCAGATCGTCCTTTACCATGTAAGGAATTTTGTTGCGGAGAGGTAGCATTGATACAAAAAAACGTTTGGATAGCTTAATATGCGGAAGATGAATGTGATACCCGGAATCGTCATTGAACTGAACGCATATATGGGTATAAATGTTATGAGATTAACCTGATACCCGGAAATTATTAAGAAGATGGGTATAGTGTAAAATAAAATGATTTTATACCCATAAATAAAATGATTTCAGGGTATGGATGCTTACTATGGGCTATAATACCCGAAAGTAAGGTAGAGATAAGGGTATAGATTATTAAAATAAAAGCAGATACCCCAAAAACAAAATTTGATGTGGTATGAAGTGTTATAAAGTGGTTCAATACCCACCAACTATATAGCTAAGGGAAAGAATTAACAGAGCACAAAAAAATAAGAGGACTCGGAGGTATGGAACTGCACCTCCGAGTCCTCTTTATATAAGAGAAATGCAAAAGATCCCGGTCAATTATTCAAAAGGCTGCTTATTATGACGGCTGAAGAAATCACGCGTTTCCCTTGCAACCACACCGCTTAAAGCAAAGATGGCGATCATATTAGGAATAGCCATCAGTCCGTTGAAGATATCGGCGATCGTCCATACAGCAGAAACTGTCATGTAAGGTCCGATAAATACAGCAAGAATGTATAACCATCTGTAGATCATGATGGATTTCTTTTTGCCGCCGGATAAGTATTCCAGACAACGCTCAGAATAATAATCCCATCCAAGGATCGTCGTAAATGCAAAGAATACCAGACAGAGCATTAACAGGAAGCTTGATATCGTTGCAGGAATCGGAAGTCCCTCGTTAAAAGCATATGTGGTAACCTGAACACCCTGTAAACCTTCCACTTTCCATGCACCGGTAAGAACAATGGAAAGACCTGTCATTGTACAGATAATGATAGTATCGATGAAAGTACCGGTCATGGATACAAGTCCCTGACGAACCGGTTCCTTTGTCTGGGCAGCGGCTGCTGCGATAGGAGCAGAACCAAGACCGGCTTCATTTGAGAAGATACCACGCGCGACACCTTTCTGCATAGCAACGATAAATGAACCGGCGATACCACCCGCAACAGCAGAAGGCTTGAAAGCGCTCTTTACAATGATAACAACAGCCTCAGGAATTTTAGTGATGTTGCAGATCAGTAACATCACACATATAACAACATAGATAACAGCCATAAATGGAACGATGATCTGGGATACGCTTGCGATACGCTTCAGTCCGCCAATCAGAACGAGTGCAACACATACACTTAAGATCAGGGAAGCGATAACAACGGTCCATGAATAAGTACCGATTCCTGGAATATTAACCGTCCACTGCATGTCAGGATCAAAGAATGAATTAACAGCGGAAGAAATACCATTTACCTGAGAGAAGGTTCCGATACCGAACAGACCTACACAGATACCAAAGAAAGCAAATATTTTTGCAAGCCATTTCCATTTTGAACCCATACCTTTTTCGATATAGTAGAATGGTCCGCCAAGTGCATGGTTGTCCTTGTCAACGACACGATATTTGACAGCCAGAAGACCTTCTGCGTATTTGGTTGCCATTCCGAAGAATGCAGCAAGTACCATCCAGAATAATGCTCCCGGTCCACCGGCTCCGATCGCAGTTGCTACACCAACGATATTACCGGTTCCAATCGTAGCGGAAAGAGCAGTACACAGTGCACCAAAGGAAGTAACCTCGCCTTCGCCTTCTTCTTCGTTTTTGATCATCCATTTGAGTGCTAATGGCAGTTTGCGGATCTGAAGAACGCCCATCCGGATTGTGAGAAGAATTCCACCGACCATAATAAGGACCATAAGTGGAGGACCCCACACAAAATCATCGATTTTTGTTAAGATTTCATTTACAGTTGCCCACATGATTTTCTCCTTTTCATTTTTGTATTGTGGTGATGTGTTATTCTGATAAATTATATGAATAAAATAAAGAATTATATTATGAAAAAATCAAATATTTATAAAAATAACACAACATTTTAATATAATACATACTTTTCTACGCTAATGCAACAGAATTTGCTTAATTTCGTGAAAAAACAGCGGTAAAAACAGCAAAAATTACAAGAAGAAGACTATTTTTTTGACTTGCGGAGTTGGGAATCCGATAATAAAATTACTATAAAAATAAAAATGCCGGATAATATCAGATGCGGTTCATAGGAAAAAATACCATATAATACAAGATCGGTTTCATATAAATGTGTTGCATAATACGGAGGCATATTAACAGACTGCGTTGCATGGTACAGAATATATATTAGCGGACTGCGTTGCAAAACAGTAAATGTATAAATAGAAAAATACAGGAATTTACAGGAAAGGATATAATTGCAGAATGAATCAGAAATTAACTATCAGGGAATGGCTGCCGCTCATCGGAATGACGGTAGCGGCATTTATATTTAATACATCGGAATTCATGCCAATCGGACTTCTGACCGATATCGCAGATGATTTTCGGATCACGGAGGCAAAAGCGGGGATGCTGATTTCAGCATATTCGTGGGCGGTTATGCTGCTATCACTGCCACTCATGCTGCTTGCATCAAGGATCAGCTTCCGAAAACTGTTGCTGGGAACGATTGCATTATTTGGAATCGGTCAGATATTATCAGCGGTTGCAACCGGATATGCGATGCTGATGGCGGCAAGGATCATAGTTGCCTGTGCACATGCGGTCTTCTGGTCGATCGCATCACCGGCAGCAGTTAAGATCGTGCCGGAGAAGTTCCGGTCGTTTGCGATGAGTATGGTAGTAACCGGTACATCCATTGCGATGATATTTGGGCTTCCGCTTGGAAGGATTGTTGGTTTATATGTAGGATGGAGAATGACATTTTTCTGTGTTGCGGTTGTTGCATTTCTTGTTCTTATCTATATGGCATTTGTATTTCCGAAGGTTGAAGGCGGTACATCCTTTAAAATGAAAGAACTGCCGGTGATATTGAAGAACCCGGTTATGCTTGGGATCATATTAATGTCGTTCTTAGTTGCGGGTGCATACTATACAGGCTACAGCTATATTGAGCCGTTTTTGAAGCAGGTTGCAATGTTTAAGGATAATCTTGTTACTATAACTTTAATGTTGTTTGGAGCGGCCGGAATTCTTGGAAGTTTTCTGTTCTCCTGTGTATATGACAAACACAGATATCATTTTATCCGTGCATCGATCACACTGATTGCTGTTGTCATGCTTTGCCTGAAACCGGCATCGAAATTTACGTGGACAATGATATTGATCTGTATGCTGTGGGGTATGGCTGTAACGGCATTTAACGTTACTTTCCAGTCAGAGACAATCAAAGCGGTTCCGGAGGAAGCCTCCGCTGTTGCCATGTCGATGTTCTCAGGAATCTATAATCTGGGAATTGGATGTGGCACCTGGATCGGAGGACTGGTATGTACACATGCATCGATGGGGTATATCGGATTTGCAGGGGGGATCATGGCAGTTATAGCAATCCTGTATTGCAGCTTTATACTGATCCCACAGATGAAGAGAAAGTAGATAAATACTTGTATAGAATGCGAAACTATAAACTGTGATGATCAGTTGGAAAAGGCATGGTTAATAATCTCTAAAAAAAATATAAATTTATCGTTGACATGAGTAATCCCCGGTGCTATACTCATGGACATAGCAAAGGCGCTACGAAATATTCGTAGTGCCTTTTTCTTTTATCGGGAGGCATAAGTTCCCCGGTACAGGACAAAGAAAAACCTGATATCCGGCTATACGCGCGGACCGGATGAGGGGAAAAATGAAGTAAAATGCGATGCAATGGGGCGTCTGTTAAGGATAAGTCTCCATGTATCGCATTTTTGAGTTTTAGGAGGTAAGAACTATGACAAGTGAAATTTTAGATGCAATTTCTGGTGAAGTGTACGGTGTCTGGTTCCTGATCGGAGCGGCATTGGTATTCTGGATGCAGGCAGGATTTGCGATGGTAGAGACAGGATTTACCAGAGCAAAGAATGCCGGAAACATTCTGATGAAAAACCTGATGGACTTCTGTATTGGTACAGTTGTATTTATCCTTCTTGGTTTTGGACTCTTACTTGGTGAAGACATGGTTGGTTTGATCGGTAAACCGGGATTTGACATATTTACTGATTATGCAAATTTTGACTGGTCCAACTTCGTATTTAACTTAGTGTTCTGTGCAACAACAGCGACAATCGTATCCGGTGCGATGGCAGAACGTACAAAATTCATTTCTTATTGTGTATATTCAGCAATTATCTCAGCAGTTATTTATCCGATTGAGGCACACTGGACATGGGGCGGCGGCTGGTTGGCTCAGATGGGCTTCCATGATTTTGCCGGTTCTAACTGTATTCATATGGTTGGTGGTATCTGTGCATTGATCGGTGCAGCAATCCTTGGACCTCGTATCGGTAAGTTTGTAAAGGGCAAGGATGGTAAGGTTGAAAAAGTAAATGCATTCCCTGGACATAACCTTCCGATCGGTTGTCTCGGTGTATTTATCCTCTGGATTGGCTGGTATGGATTCAATGGTGCAGCAGCAACAACCGTTTCAGAACTTGGTTCAATATTTGTAACAACAACAATTGCTCCTGCTGTTGCAACAGTTGTAGCAATGATCATTACCTGGGTAAAATATGGTAAGCCTGATGTTTCAATGTGTCTGAATGCATCTCTTGCAGGTCTGGTAGCAATTACAGCTCCTTGTGATGTCTGTGATGCTTTCGGTGCTATCGTGATCGGTGCTGTTGCCGGTGTATTGGTTGTATTCGGTGTATGGCTCTTAGATTACAAATTACATATTGATGATCCTGTAGGTGCTGTTGCAGTTCACTGCTTAAATGGTATCTGGGGAACAATCGCAGTTGGTCTTTTCGCTACAGATACAGCTCCTGCATTTGCAAGAGGTATCGGTGATGGCGTAACATATGGTGCAAACCAGATTGCAGCCAAAGGTTTATTCTATGGCGGTGGTTTCAAGCAGCTCGGTATTCAGTTCGTAGGTATGGGCGCGACCATCCTCTGGACAGCAGTTACGATTACAATTGCATTCCTTCTTATTAAGAGGATCTTCGGCCTTCGTGTATCAGAGGAAGAGGAAATTGTTGGTCTGGATTCATGCGAGCATGGTCTTCCATCTGCATATGCTGGCTTCAGTATCGTTGATGTATCAAATACAATGACAATGGATGTAAATGAAAATACAGATCTTGGTGTAGCTGATTATGATAAGGCTTCTGACACATTAAAGAATGCAGCAGTCAAGGTTGCGGAAGCTCCTGTTACAGCATCTCCAAGCGGTATCTACAAGGTAGTTATCATTGCAAAGCTTGCACGGTTTGAGATCTTAAAGAAAGCTTTAAATGACCTCGGTGTTACAGGTATGACAATGAATCAGGTTATGGGCTGTGGTATCCAGAAGGGTGCCGGCGAGATGTACCGTGGTGTTGAATTAGATGCAACCCTTCTTCCAAAGGTTAAAGTAGAAGTCGTAGTCAGCAAGATTCCTGTCAGTGCAGTTATTGAAGCTGCTAAGAAGGCTCTGTATACCGGACATATCGGTGATGGTAAGATCTTCGTATACAGTGTTGATAAGGTTGTTAAGGTTCGTACCGGTGAGGAAGACTTTGCAGCTTTACAGGATGTAGAGTAAATTACAAATAACCTATAATTATATAGAAGAAAGAGCCAGACCGGTGAGTGCCGGTCTGGCTTTTTCTTTTAAGTGTAGAAATAGAAATCAGATAGTTCACAAAATCTTCACATAAAATTAGCACTCACCTCTTGACAGTGCTAATAAATGGTGCTATAACATAGCTAAAGATAAGGAAAGGGATTAAGAAAGAAGATAAAAGAAAAAATCCCGGAACTTATAACATACAAATTCGACACCTCAGGTTTCTCTGACAGTGCTAAACATACAAAAGTCTAAGTGCCTCAAGGTTCCATAAGAGCTGAGATTTCCGACACTGGTTTGAAATTGAAAGGAGTAATGACTTATGTTAAGACCTAGTATTTTTGGAGAAAGTTTATTTGATGATTGGATGGATGATTTCCCATTCGGTAAAGATTTTGAAAAGGAAATGTTTCCGGAGAAAAGCCCGTTGTATGGCAAACATGCTAAGAACATGATGAAGACGGATGTCCGTGAAACAGATGACAGCTATGAAGTAGACATTGATCTTCCCGGATTTAAGAAGGATGAAGTAAATGTCAAACTGGAAGATGGCTACATCACCATTTCCGCTGCAAAAGGTCTGGATAAGGATGAGAAAGATAAGAAGACCGGTAAGTATATCAGACGTGAACGTTATGCCGGCAGCATGAGCAGAAGTTTCTATGTTGGTGACGGTATCAGTCAGAAGGATATACATGCAAAATATGAAAGTGGTATTCTTCGTCTGACCCTTCCAAAGAAAGCACCGGAAGCAATCGAAAAGGAGAACTTCATTGCCATCGAATAAAATGTGTTGATATCGAGCCGTGCGAATAAAAAACATGACCCCTTATGTATATGTATACAGATATAAGAAAGGGAGTGTAGATCATGGATAAGAATCCAAAGCATCCATTGAAGAAAAAGAAAGCAGTTCAGAAGGTATGTGCAACAGCTAATCATAATGCACAGGAGGTTGAAGCTGCAGCACCAAAGTCAAAGAAACATACTTATTAGAGTGAATAAATCAACAAATAAAGAAAAGGTTCCCCGCATTTGCCTGTAGCCCGAAGAACTACAGGAGACAAGTGCGGGGGATTTTTTTGCTTTATAGGAAGCAGAAGCATCATCGGAAGCGGTTTTATCGAAGGGCTTTGGTGACAAAATCGAAAAAATATATATGGAGGAGTGCAAAAAGCCACAGTTCTGTGATACTCTATAAACGGAGGTGGTTTTATGCAGGAACAAAAAGGAGCAAAAATAGGAGCATTTGTTTTCTTTTGCTTTGGTGTGATGATGCTTGCCCTCGGAGTCTGGGGCATAACAAACCTGTATGATCAGGGAGGAATCTTAACATGGGGGATCGTACTTGGATTCGGATTGATATTTGCATTGACAGGAATTGTATTGTTTATTAATTCGATGGAAAGTGTATCCAATCGGGTCAAACAATTACTGGGTTGCATTCTGGGAACTTTGGTATTCATGAGTTTTGGCTTTGTAGGTCTTTTGGCAAAAGGGTTAGGCATTATGAGACTTTTCCTTTTGTTTTTCGGTGGTATAGGAGTGCTGCTTCTGATACAGGGAATTCGTAACTTTATAAAAGGAGAGAGCGATGATGTCGTTCAGACTTCCGGATATAACAGTCAATATGGCGAATATAATAGTCAGTCCGGATACAACAGTCAGTCCGGATATAACGGCCCATATGGTGTGTATGGCAGCCAACCCGCAGACATAATAATAGAAAATAGCGAGAAAACATCACCATGGGCTACAGATACCAGACAGGATTCACAATGGCAGCAGGGAACTCCGGGCACACCATTTTCAGGAGATGCTGGAAACAAGATCTATACCAGTCAGGTAAATGATGATGCTGCAGGATATGGAAGTGGACTATCACCGGAATTTGACCAGATGATGAACGGCATGGGTATGGATTCTGCACAGCGGGAGAAGGCAAGAAAGGTTGGTTCTGTAGTTCAAAAAGGTGCAAATATTTATGCCGGAGTCATATGTATTGTGGTCGGAGGTTGTTTTATATTGGCAAACAGCATTATCGTGCTTAGTTTTATTGTCATGCTTATTCAGACAGCAAGCCTTATGGCTGTTATGAGTTCATTGTTCTCAACTGTAATGTCGGCGGCATTGTTGATCGTAGGTGTATTCATGATTGTTCGTGGTGTGAAGATCCTCCGGGGAAAATAAATAAGTGATACTTATCTGAAAGACATACAAAATCACTTGCATAAGTGAAGCAACAGAGCAGACCGGTAGAAACAGTGTGTGATTTACATACAGGCAGGAGGACAAAAGGTGAATCAGATGGAGTTAACGATTTTGGATTTTATACAGGAACATATGAGAAATGCATTTCTTGATGTAGGGATGCCATTTGTATCAACACTTGGAAATGCAGGGATTATCTGGATTGCACTTACGGTCGTGCTGTTGATCAGTAAGAAGCACAGAAAAACAGGGATTCTGATGGCACTTGCACTGGTATTTGATGTTATACTTTGTAATGGAATATTGAAGAATGCGGTAGCAAGGACAAGACCCTTTGATGTAAATACAGGGATTTCCCTGTTAGTGAAGAAGCCGACAGATTATTCATTCCCATCCGGTCATACGGCAGCTTCCTTTGCAGCAGTAACTGTATTGTTTTTTGCAAAAGAGAAATACCGGTATCCGGCATTGGTGCTCGCGGTGCTGATCGCATTTTCCAGACTATACCTGTATGTGCATTACCCGACCGATATCTTAGGTGGCATTTTGGTTGGAATTCTGTGTGGCGTAATAGCATATCTGATTACAAAAAAGAAACTGAAATTTGGTTCAATAAACGGATAGAGAGAAAATTAGGGACAGGCTATCGCCTGAATAAAGAATTAACAAAATTTAACATTTATTTTCGTTTTCTTTCCATAAGAATGTAGTAGAATGGTGTAAAAGTTTTAAGAACACAGACCAGAGAGGAAATCTTATGGATGATACAAATGCAAATCAGATCAATCCCTCGATCCGGGGACTGACAGAAAACGAAGTAAAGAAACGAATCGAAAAAGGGCTGACGAATCAGACCGATATATCGACGGATAAAACGACGAAAGAGATCATTCTGTCGAATACACTTACATACTTTAACTTAATATTTCTTATTATCACAGTATTATTGATCCTTGTTGGTTCTTTTCGGAACCTGACCTTTCTGCCGATCATCATAGGTAATACATTGATCGGTATCATACAGGAGCTGCGTGCGAAGAAGACACTGGAAAAAATGAATTTTTTAAATGCACCTCATGCAGATGTAGTCAGAGATGGGGTTTTACAGCAGATCCGTTCGGAAGAACTGGTAAAGGATGATGTCATTTTACTGACAGCCGGAAAGCAGATCTGTGCAGATGCGGTTGTTATCGATGGCGGCATTCAGGTAAATGAATCCCTCCTTACCGGTGAAGCGGACGAGGTAGAAAAGACGAGCGGCAGTTCCCTTTTGTCCGGCAGCTTTGTGGTGTCTGGTGAATGCTATGCCAGACTCGAAAAGGTTGGAAATGAATCTTATATCTCAAAACTCAGCATGGAAGCAAAGACCATGGGAAGCGGTGAACAGTCCGAGATGATCCGGTCGATCAATCTGATTGTAAAATGGGTTGGTATCATCATTATTCCGATCGGGCTCATCCTGTTCTGGCAGAGTCATTTCGTAAATGATGACTCGATCCGGAAGAGTGTAACCTCAACGGTTGCAGCTATCCTTGGTATGATCCCGGAGGCTTATATCTTCTTACTACGATTGCACTGGCACTCAGTACGATGAATCTGGCAAAACGAAAAGTCCTGCTGCATGATATGAAAAGTATCGAGACACTGGCACGTGTCGATGTGTATGTGTGGATAAGACCGGAACGATCACAGAGCCTGTTATGAGTGTCAAGGATATGTTCTTAAGTAAGGATAGCCGGAATCCGTTAAAGACGACGGACGAATTAAAAGGGCTGCTGATTGATTATACAGCAGCGTCACAGGATAATAACGCTACGATGGAGGCATTGAAGAAATATGCCGATGAGGCAGACGGTAGTGTCGGAAAACACAGAGTACCGCTTGACCGTCTGGCATTTTCATCCAGTTTGAAATACGGCAGTATTACATTTTCGGATGGCATCTATCTGCTTGGTGCACCGGAATTCATCATGCGGGATGATTATGCGTCAATCGAGAAAGAGATCCTTCCTTATGCCGAAAAGGGAGATCGTGTGCTGTTATTTGGAAGATATGAAGGAAGCAGTATTGCAAATGGATTATCTGACAGAGTAACACCGCTTGGCTTTGTGGCACTGGCAAATCCGATTCGTGAAAATGCGGTAAAGACTTTTGCATACTTTAAGAGTCAGGATGTAGCGATCAAGGTTATATCCGGTGATAATCCAAAGACGGTATCACAGATCGCAGTTCAGGCGGGTATTGACAACGCAGAAAGTTATGTGGATGCGACGACACTTGATACGGATACGAAGATTAAGAAAGCCGTACGGGAATATACGGTATTTGGTCGTGTGACGCCGAAGCAGAAGCAAAAGCTTGTGCAGGCACTTAAAAAGCAGGGGCATACCGTGGCGATGACAGGTGATGGTGTCAATGATATCCTTGCAATGAAGGATGCGGACTGCAGCGTGGCGATGGCATCCGGTAGTGAAGCTGCAACACAGGCAGCACAGGTCGTTCTGCTGGATTCCGATTTTGCACATATGCCGGATGTGGTATACGAAGGACGACGGGTTGTAAATAATGTACAGCGTTCCGCCAGCCTGTTCCTTGTTAAGAATATATTCTCACTGTTGATGTCGCTGTTCTCGGTTATCTTTATGATCACCTATCCGCTGGAACCGGCGCAGATCTCATTGGTCAGTATGTTTACGATCGGTGCTCCCGGATTTCTGCTTGCACTTGAACCGAACAGAGACCGGATCAAAGGACATTTCCTTACAAATGTCATGTTCAAAGCATTTCCGGGTGGCCTTACTGACGTAATTGCGGTTGGCGCGTTAGTGATTTGCGGTGAGGTATTTGCCCTGCCGGAAGAAAGCATCGGTACGATCGCAACAATGGTGCTTTGCGTTGTTGGCTTTATGATCCTGTTTAAGATCAGTGAGCCGTTAAACAAGATGAAATATGGTGTGATCGGACTGAACATCATTGGATTTATATTCTCAGGATTTTTCCTGAAGAAGTTATTTGCATTGACCGATCTGTCAAATATCTGCGTACTGCTTATGGTGGTATTCGGATTCGCGGCAGAATCCCTGTTCCGCTACCTCACCCTGTTGGTGGAGAAGCTGCAGGAATACTATAAAAAGAAAAAGCCAAAGCTTAAGAAATATCTGGAGCTTAAATAGAGACAGGCAGCCTACAAAGCAGGGCTGCCTGATTTTTTTGAGGTCAGAAAAATCCTTGACTTGTATATAAGATGTGTTTATGAGTATTGACATTATATATTATTTCTTATAAAATTAATGATACAGTACGTATCAAAAAAGGAACACGGTAATGAACAAATCAGAGAAACAAAAAGCAAAAGAAAATGAACGACGACAGCGGATCCTGGATACTGCATTTCGCATCTTTGTAGAAAAGAAGATTGAAGCGGTAAGTATGGGCGAGATCGCAGAGGCGGTCGGTATCGGCAGGGCGACCTTATTCCGGTGTTATTCGAATAAGACAGAACTCGTGATCGCAGTCTGTATGGCACAGTGGAAATCATATCTGGACGAGCTCGATAGAAACAGACCGATTTCATCGGTTCAGGATATTCCGGCGATCGATCGATTCATATTCACGCTGGACAGTTATATTGAAATGTATCTGAATCATAAAGAACTGCTTCAGTACAATGATAACTTTAATCACTACGTCACGCATGAGGGCGTAGACCCGGAACAGTTTGAGAATATTCATACGTCGGTGTATTCGGCTGATACCCGATTGCATATGATGTATGAGAAAGCAAAGGAAGATCATACCCTTCGCACGGATATACCGGAGGATGAATTTATCCGTGTGACCATACATACGATGATGGCAGCATGTACCTACTATGCGGGAGGCTTTATATGGGGCGCAGAGGATAACAGGGATTATATGCCGGAGTTGATACGTTTAAAGGAAATGATCATAAACTATGCGACAGCATCTGTATAACAGGATGCAGGGGTACTAGGGATATAAGGGATACGTGCATGAATGAAAGGGAGGTAAATATGAGTAAATTAAAAACAAAGAGAAAAAGCATTATCTGACAGCCGCCATGCTTGCCATGCTTGCGATTGCGACGCCCATAACGCTTTATGGGTCAATGACAACGTATGCACAGACGGAGGATGCAGCAGAGGTAGAAGTCGATGAGGGAATCGGATATCATTATCAGAAGACCGGAGAGGCATTGGTAGAGCAGGTAGACAGCTATAAAAATATATGGCGTATCTATGCTTCTACAGAAGAAAAAAAGTATATTGCAACGATCACATATGGAGGCGAAGATACAAACTATTCCGGTCAGTTTGGATTATTTTCAGATTATGAAGACGTATTTGCCAAGTACAATATCGTGCAGGTAGAAGTTGGAGAAGGACTGACATATTTTAATGTATATAGTCCACCAGAAAATCTCCAGTATGAATATATCTATCTTCCAAGTACGATGCAGAAATTAACAACAGCACTGGTGCAGCAACAGAAGAAGCTGAAGGAGATCACGATTCCGGCATCTGTTACAGAATTCAATTCAGGTTCGTTCAATCATGGCATGTTCTATATGGATGAGTCACTGGAGAAGATTACATTTGAGGAAGGATGCAAGCTTACTTCATTTGGAAAGAATGTTCAATATTTACTTTACGGTTGTAAGTCTTTAAAAGAATTTACGGTTCCGGCTTCCATTGAAACGATACCGGAGAGGTGCTTTTATAATTCACAGTATCTTGAGACGATCCGGTTCGAAAAAGGCTCAAAGGTTGAAAGCATAGGAAAGGAAGCTTTTTATGCCTGTTACGCTTTGAAAGATGTTGAATTAGCGGAAGGACTTACAACAATCGGAGAATCAGCATTCCGAAATCTGGATCAGATGGAGAAGCTTGTGATTCCTGGCACAGTCACAACGATCGGTATATGTGCATTTTATGACTGTGACGGATTACAGGAGATCGCAATTCCGGATTCCGTGACATCAATTGGAAAAGCAGCATTTGCATATTGCGGTAATGTTACCGATATACAACTTCCTGATCAGTTAGAGATGATTGAAGAGCAGGCTTTCATGGGATGCTCAAAGGTATCATCACTCCGGATTCCGGACAGTGTTAAGACAATTAAAAATGAAGCGTTCCGTTATATATATATAACCGAGTTGCCGTATATGCAGAACGTGACTACCATTGGAACTCGGGCATTTAGCATCAGTAATCTGCGAAGCCTTGAATATCCAAAATGCTTGACGGATTTTACAGCGACTTCATTGGATGGTGGCGGAAATGCAAAAATCAAGTACATAACATTTGAAGACGGATGTGCCTTGAATACCTTGCCGGAAGGCTTATTTTCTACATATAAAGAAAATAATACAAATCTGAAAGAACAACGTGAGATTAAGCTGCCTCTTTCTTTAAAAGAGTTAAATATGAATGTATTTTGTGGTTCATGGAACCGAACGATGGTAGAGATTCCGCACAAAGATAAGGATTCTTTGCAGTTAACTTTAACAGATTATGGAACTACATCGAAAGAGACGATAGGGAAAGGTTTAAAGATGATGTATTATACAGTACATTCATTTGAGGTTTACAGATGCCTGACAGAGACCTTTGGTGTGCCAAGAGATCACATCACTTTCCATGAGGAAAAGGTGGGTTGGAAATTGGCCGGTGTAAAGGATGGCATATATACCTATACGGCAGAATGTAGTACATGTGGAGAAGTCAGCAAGAGCCTGACCTATGATGAAAACGGATTTGCAACGGTGGATGGTTCTTATCAGCCGGCTGAGCAGGTCACGGCAGAGAATTGCAAGGCATTTGGATTAGACGAAAACTACATAGGATACTATGCAGTAAGCAATGCTGGACAGTTATACTGGTTTGCTGATTATGTAAATGGAAACGGAGATGATGCTACGGCACATCTGTCGGAGAATGTCGTTCTTTGCAATGATATCGAGATGAATGATACAAGTGAATGGGATGTATGGACAGATGAAACGACAAATGTGATCAACTGGCCATCTCTCGGATCTTATAATGTAAACTTTACGAAATATAACATTATATATCAGGGAATTTTTGACGGAAATCATAAGACGATCCGGGGCTTGTATCGGAAAAATCCGGGTTATGATAATCAGGGCGGACTGATCGGATATATTGGCAGATCGGGAGCTTTAAAGAATCTGACGATCGAGAAGTCTTATGCAACTGCATGTGCAGTATTTGCAGGATTCAATAATGGATCCGTTACGAACTGTACAGCCGGAAGACTGCGCACAAAATATTGTGGGCATGGCGGTGCTGTTTTTGTATATAAGAATTATGGAATTATGGATGACTGTGTGAATACAGCAGATGTAGAATGGATCGATAAACAGCGTGAAAATTGCTTTGGCATAGTAGATATGAATTATGGCATTGTAAAAAACTGTGTCAATCGTGGAGCAATCAATAATACCGGAGGACGCATTAGCGGAGATGTGGGAGGAATTTGTGATTGGAATAAGGGCAAGATCCTGAACTGTTATAATGAAGCGCCAATTACATCAACCGGTCAGGCAGCCGGTATTGTAAGAGATAACAAGGGATATGTTGCTAACTGCTATAATAAAGGAGCACTTACAGGAACATATGTCGGAGGTATTGCAGCAGGAACCGGTGTGGCAGAAGGCGGTGATGTAATAATCGTAAATCCATCTATTGGGGGGTGGGAAGATACATCCGGCGGATCTTCAGATGATTCGGGAAGCGGTTCTACGGAAGCGGAGGAATTGGTTCCGGTTTCTCTGTCACAGTATGGAATCTATTATTGTTATAATACAGGAGCTGTTACAGCTTCGGACAGTTGCGCCGGAGGTATTGCTGCTTATGCAATATGTAGTAAGGGTACGATCTACGGCTGTTATAATACAGGAGATGTTGAAGGTGGTTCCCATACCGGAGGAATTGTAGGAGGGGTAGAGAATGCTCTGATAAGAGACTGCTATAATTATTCCACGAATATAAAGACAACAAATGTTGCAACCAGCTTCCAGAATAATGAACCGCATGCATTTGCAGCGCCTATTGCAGGTTGTGTTTCATCTTATTTGGGAAATGCAGTGGTATCTGCCTGCTGTTATGTGGGAGATATTGATGTGGAAGCTTACGGATATTCCATGGATTTGAAGGGACATAAGGTGACATTTACTGATAATGAAGCTATGACAGCGGAAGATTTTGAATCCGGTAAGGCTGCCTGGAAACTGCAGAATGGTATCAATGAAGATCTGAAGGCTTCCGGAGGAAAGCAGTTATTTGTATGGAAACAGATAATAAGCGGAGCAGAAATCGAACGATATCCGTATCTTGATTTAACAGAGGAAGAAACAAGCAGAAGCGTTATGCAGATGACCTTCCATTATACGACCGGTGGTAAAGATCTTGCAGGATATGGATATACGAATTACAACCATGCAGTTACCGAGACCCAGGCACCGACTGTAACAGGAAAGAATGATGCGATTCATACATTCGACTGGTATGAAGATAAGGAACATACGACCTTGTATGATTTCACGCATGTATTAACTACAGATAAGGATGTATATGCAGAAGCATATGACCTGTATACTCTGGAATTTAAATTGACGGAAGGTAGTTATGCATCGGCAAGCGTTGATAAGAAGAAAGTGACAGAGCTTATCACCGAGACCGGTGAGACTGTTGTATTTACAGTAACACCGGATACAGGATGCATATTAGAAGGGGTAAGCTTGGATGGAAAGACACTGAAGCCGGATGAGGATGGCAATTATACGATATCCGATATCTCAGCAAATCATACGGTAGAGATCACAACAAAGGAAACAGAAGTTACATTTACCTACAAGGCCGGCGAGCATGGAACAGTAAAATGGGTAGGTGACAAGACCGGTTCCGGTGAATTGACAGAGACGATCAAGGCAGTAAGCGGAACACCAAAGGGAGTTCTTCCGGTGGCAGATCTTGGCTGGCATTTCGTGAAGTGGGTTGACAGCAAGGAGGGTAGTCCGTCCTATTCCATAACCGGACTCTATCCAACTGCGGTAAACGGTGTTTTTGAGGGCGAGACCTACACCGCAATCTTTGAAAAGAATATAGAGACTTATGCGATCTCCGGAACTGTTCGCGATCCCGAAGGCAATCCTGTACCGGGTGTAACAGTTAAATTAAAAGGAAACGGTGATACAAAAAAGACGACATCAGCAGAAGATGGCTCTTATCGGTTTGAGAAATTAGAAGAGGCAGAATATCAGTTAGCAGCCATAAAGTATTATGAGAATAACTGGAAGGCAGAGAGTGAAACCGCTGGTGTCAGATTAGAGGGATCGGATGTAACCGGTCGGGATCTTAAGCTTTCGATGAACAGAGCGACAAATACGAAACCTGACGGATGCATCGAGTATTACAGAGTTACACTTACAGAGAATGCGCAGGACTATCTGGAAGAAACAGGTGGCGACGTAGTTGAAGATTCAGACTATACATTATCGGCAAGAGATAGATACAGCAATGCCCATGCGGTTGTCTATGTATACGAAGCGGTGAGGGGATTTGATGGTAACTATTATAAACTGTCTGATGAAGTGGCAGAGGCACTTAAGACAGATGGCAGATGCTATACTATTAAGAACATTGGAAAAGACTACATCATAGATGTGAAAGCAGAAGATGTGATCCCGAACCGATATGAGGTTACGATTCCATCCGGTGGGGATGATTATACGATCCTTCCGGAGAAAGGGGGAGAAACAATCAGTTATGGCGAGGATTATTCCTTTACAGTTAAGGCTGCAGCCGGTCGATGTGTTCTTGTATCTGCAAATGGCACAAGGATAGAATTTGCAGATGGAAAGTATACGATCAAAAATGTGACAAAACCACAGAAGATCATAGTAGAATTTGCGGATCAACATACCTGTGGAGAATGGAAGGTTGTTACACCTGCTACCTATGATACGGCAGGAGAAGAAACAAGAACCTGTTCTGTATGTGGAGCGGTTGAGAGAAGAGAGCTGGCACAGCTTATCTGCAAGCATGTATCGAAGCGTCTGGTAACAGATAAGAAAGCAACCTGTACGGCGGCAGGAAGTGGACATTATGTTTGTGATACCTGTGGAAAGACAGTGCAGACAAATGTCAGTATAGCAGCAAAGGGTCATACCTGGACTGCATGGACAGTGACAGTGAAGCCGACTACCTCAAATGCAGGGGAAGAAAGCAGAACCTGCTCTGTATGTAAGAAGGTTGAGAAACATCAGGTCAGCAAGTTAAGCCAGAAAAAATATACGATTACTTATAAGTTAAATAAGGGTAAGAATAACAAGAAGAATCCGAAGACCTATACATCAGCGAAGAAGGTTGTATTAAAGAAACCGACCCGGAAGGGATATGCATTCAAGGGATGGTATACAAATAGTAATTATACGAAGAAGATAACCTCGATCAAGAAAGGCTCAAAGAAGAATTATACCGTATATGCGAAGTGGTCGAAGATAAAGGTGAAGAAGACAACCGGACTTAAGGTTACGAATACGAATGGCAGGAATCTGGTTGTGAAGTATTCAAAGGTATCCGGAGCAAAGGGATATCAGATCACATACGCGACCAATTCTAAGTTCACCAAGGGCAAGAAGGTTGTCAATACAACGAAGAGAACGAAGACCATAAAGAAGCTGAAAAAAGGAAAGACCTATTATGTACGGGTCCGTGCATATAAGAAGGATTCTACAGGCAGGAAAGTATATGGTAAATACAGTAAAGTAAAGAAAGTCAAGATAACAAAATAAGATTAAGACAAAGGAGCATGATTAAGAATGCAATCAGGGGCAGGATAAAAAGTTTGCTTTTTATCCTGCCCCTGAATCTGATTATTTATTCTATTTATCAGCATCGATTACTGATTGGATCTGTTTCATAAGAGTGTCATAGTTATTCTGGTCATCGATACCGCCGAGCATAGGATCTCCGACGATATTACCATTCCTATCGACAAGTATGGTTGTAGGAAATGCCATGATGTCGGAGGCATATTTACCTATGTTTGAATCAGAGTCAATGGAAATATTGCGGTATTTGGCACCCTGACTGTCAAGAATGGCTGCGGCCTCCTTGATAGCATCTTCGTTTCCGTCAAAGGTCTCTGTGTTGATACCTACTACCTCGCCTCCCATCGATTTGATGGCATCGTTTAATTCATTAAGCTTGGATAATTCTGCGACACAAGGTTTGCAGCCGGTAAACCAGAAATTAACGACCGTTACCGCATTATTGGAAAACAGGCTTTCGTCAACAGAATTACCATCGAAATCCTTACCGGAGAAACTCTTGAAAGGTGTGATTTCTTCGGAACTGTCGTTCTGGTCGGCGCTTTCTGATCCTGTATTATTATTTTCGATTTCGGATATCTGCTTTTCAATCTGTCTGATGGTTTCAATATCATCGTTAAGTGTTTTCAGTTCATCATCTGTAAAGGATTCCTTGTTTGATTCCACGGCGCCGGCCAGATAATCGGCATAATCTCCGCTTGGATCAGCGCTGCTTTTATTCATCATGCCAAATACCTTGTTCCATACATCCGCATGATCTGCAAAAATCTGGTTCTCCTGCTGATATAAATCATCCAGCTTCGTGTTGGAATTGTCCGCAGCTTCAGTGGTGGCTTCTGTCTGGGTTTTTTGTGAACTCTCAGTTGTGGCAGATCCTGATCCGCTACATGCCGTGAGAGATAATGCTGCACAGAGAGTGATAATAGGTATTAATGTTTTTTTTGTCTTCATAGATAATTGCTCCTTTAAATAATAATTTAGATAATATTAGTGTGGCTGATTGTTACACATTGGTTTTGGAAGATTGCTTATGTCCCTTTTGGGAACATGGTCTCCCCATAAACTGATAGCAGATCGCGTCTTTTGGACAGGCCTTTATACATGCTCCGCATCGTATGCATTCCGGATGATTTGGTGTTTTGCATACATCTACATCCATTTTGCATGCCTTTGAACACTTACCGCATCCGACACATTTGCTGCTTTCAACCTTGATATTCATAAGGCTGACCTTGTTAAATAATGAATAGATTGCTCCAAGAGGACAAATCCATTTGCAGAAAGGCCTGTAGAACAAAATACTCAGTATAATAACCGTAATTAAAATAAGGCACTTAAAAGAAAACAGTTTTCCAAGTGCAGAGCGTATAGCTGCATTTCCAAGTGAAAGTGGTATAGCCCCCTCCAGAACACCCTGCGGACAAATATACTTACAGAAGAACGGGTCTCCCATTCCTATGGAGTTCGTTACAAGCATCGGCAGAAGTATAACGAAAACAATCAGGATGATATATTTCAGGTATCTTAACGGTTTCAGCCTGGCTGTGGAAAACTTTTTTCCAGGAATTTTGTGAAGCAGATCCTGAAACCATCCAAATGGACACAAAAATCCACATATAAATCTTCCGAGAATCACACCGAGTAAAATGAAAAAACCGGTTATGTAGTAAGAAAATTTAAATTTGAATGAGCCGACAACTGCTTGGAATGCCCCGATCGGACACGCTCCGGTTGCAGCGGGACAGGAGTAACAGTTTAATCCCGGTACGCATACTGTTTTAGCTTTGCCCTGATAGATCTTGCCTTTAAATAAATTGGGGATGTGAATATTAGTAAGCAGCGTGGCAGCTGCCTGTATCCATCCGCGTATTCTGGCTGTTTTTTTTGATATTGATTTGTTCTTATCCAATTCCTACACACTCCAGACATAATTTTATTGCTTTGCTGAGCACGGCAGCCGCTTCACCTCTGACTACACCATAGCTGATCATTGCTATACCTGTGATGAGTAAAACGATCTGAGATATTTTCCTGTACTTCAAGATATTGCAGCTCCTTTCTTGATTGTGTTTGTTGACCAACTGACCTGGGTATTATACAATAGCTGTTGTAAAATTTTTGTTAAGAAACAGGTGAAAGATTTTTGAGATTATTAATAGTTGAAGATGAGAAACAAATATGTGATATGGTTGCGAAAAGCCTGTATGGTGTTGGGTATGAAGTGGATACCTGTTATGATGGGGAAGAGGCTCTTGAATGTATCCTTACGGAGGATTATGATCTGATCGTTTTGGATCTGAATCTGCCCGGTATGGATGGAATGGAAATCTTAAGAGAACTCAGACGGGAAAATGAGGAGACAAAGGTTATTATATTATCTGCAAGAGGACAGATCGCGGATAAGGTTGAGGGACTGGATGCAGGTGCAAATGATTATATGGAAAAACCATTTCATATAAAGGAACTTGAAGCACGTATCAGAAGTCTGACAAGAAGAAAATTTGTGCAGAAGGATGTATGTCTGGAAAGCGGCGGGATAAGCTTTGATACGATAAAACGTGAGGCATATGCAAAAGGGGAAAAGGTTTCCCTTACAAGAAAAGAAAATGGTATTTTAGAATATCTGCTTCTCAATCTGGGAAGACCGGTAAGTCAGGAAGAATTGATGGAGCATGTCTGGGATGCATCCGTGGACAGCTTTAGTGGAGCAATTAGAGTACATATGTCTTCGCTTAGAAGAAAGCTTAAGGCAGTGCTCGGATATGATCCGATTTTGAACAAGGTGGGAGAAGGGTATAAAATACGAGAGGAGGCCGACAGATGAAAAGAATATCGCTACAGTGGAGACTTACATGTATAATTACATTATATATTGCGCTTATATGTGGATGTCTGACTATGCTTATTTATAAAAATGGTGTGTACTATATTGATTCTCTGCAAGAGACTGTTGATGCCAGGGGAGATGATAACGGAAGCTCTTCGGATGAAATATATATCAGCATTCCGGAGGATAACTGGGATGATTTTGCAAATGATTTTTCCGTTCAGGTGTACAATAACAAGGCAGACTACAAAAAAAACAGCCTGATAATTTCAGCCTTGCTGGCGCTTCTGGGTGGTGTGGCCACGTATTTTATCAGTGGACATGCCCTAAAGCCGATTGGTAAGTTTTCTGATAAGATTGAAGAGGTACAGGCACAAAATCTGGCAGATTCACGAATAGAAGAAAACAATGTTAAAGAACTGAACCAACTGAGTGTTTCGTATAACAAGATGCTTGAACGTCTCTCGGATGCATTTGATATACAGAGACAATTTACCGCAAATGCAGCACATGAGCTTCGAACCCCATTATCTTTAATGCAGATACAGCTTGATTCATATAATTCCAATCCGCATCCGGGCAATGATGCAGATACCGAGCAAACGATAAAGATGGTTACGGAACAGAATGACAGACTTGGTAAAATGGTAAAAACCCTTCTGGATATGAGCGAGCTTCAAACTGTGGGGAGAGACGATGTAATAATGGTCAATGCTCTTGTTGATGAAGTATTGGCGGATCTGGAACCGCTTGCACAGGAAAAAAATATAAAACTTATTGGAAAATGCACGGATATAAGGATGATCGGAAGTGATATCCTTATTTATAGGATGGTATACAATCTTGTTGAGAATGCTATAAAATATAATCATTCTGGGGGACGGGTTACAGTGACCGCATATCAAAAGGAAAAACATATTTACCTGTCAATAGAGGATACTGGAAATGGAATCCCGGAGGAACTCAGGCAGCGTGTGTTTGAACCGTTCTTTCGTGTGGACAAATCCAGAAGCCGGGAACTTGGTGGTGTCGGACTTGGACTTGCGCTTGTTCATGAAATCGTAAGTGCGCATGATGGGACAATTACAGTCCGGTCTAATCCATCCGGAGGTACGATTTTTGATGTGAGTTTTACCCAGTGATCATTCCTGAAATGTGTGTGAAAAAATAAAATAAAAATAATTAGCACTCACCTCTTGACAGTGCTAACAAAAAATGTTATGTTAACTACTGTAATGAAAGTGTATCTTGAATTACAGTAGTTTTTATATGTTAGGAGGTAAATGATTATGGATATGGACAAATATACAAGAAAGTCGCTTGAAGTAATAGAAAAAGCGAAAGATAAAGCCCTGGAATATGATAATCAGGAGCTTGCACAGATTCATTTACTTGCAGGATTGCTTGAGATAGACGAAAGCCTTATTTCGAAGATTTTTGAAAAACTCGATATAGATGTAACAGCAGCGGTAAATAGGGTGGAAGATAAGCTTGCATCACTGCCAAAAGTAAGTGGCGGAAATCTGTATGCCGGAAATAATTTTTCAAAGGCGCTCATTCAGGCTGAAAAGGAAGCAAAGCAGATGGGAGACAGCTTTGTATCGGTTGAGCATCTGTTCCTTGGACTGATCGAAAAAGCCGATTCCGATGTGAAGCCATTGCTTAAAACATGGGCGATCGATCGGAACACATTTTTAAAGGCTCTGGCAGATATCAGAGGAAATAAAAAGGTAGACAGTGAGAATCCGGAAGATTCCTATGAAGCAATGGAGAAGTTCGGATACGATCTGGTGGAACGGGCAAGAGAGCAGAAGATCGATCCGGTTATCGGACGAGATGCTGAGATACGAAACGTGATCCGGATCCTTTCCCGTAAGACCAAGAATAACCCGGTTCTGATCGGTGAACCTGGTGTAGGTAAGACAGCGGTTGCAGAAGGTCTGGCACAGCGTATTGTCAGAGGTGATGTGCCGGAAGGCTTGAAGAATAAGAAGATATTCGCACTGGATATGGGTGCGTTGGTTGCCGGTGCCAAGTATCGTGGTGAATTTGAGGAACGTCTGAAGACAGTTCTGGATGAAGTAAAGAAATCAGAAGGTGAGATAATCCTCTTTATTGATGAGCTGCATACGATCGTTGGAGCCGGTAAGACAGATGGCGCAATGGATGCAGGCAATATGTTAAAGCCTATGCTTGCCCGTGGCGAACTGCATTGTATCGGTGCAACGACACTTGACGAATACAGACAGTACATTGAAAAGGATGCCGCTCTGGAACGTCGTTTCCAACCGGTACAGATCGATGAGCCGACGGTAGAAGATACGATCTCCATTCTTCGTGGTATCAAGGAAAGATATGAGGTGTTCCATGGAGTTAAGATCTCGGATGGTGCATTGGTAAGTGCAGCGGTGCTTTCCAACCGGTACATTACAGATCGTTTCCTTCCGGATAAAGCGATCGACCTTGTCGATGAAGCCTGTGCGATGATCAAGACGGAGTTGGATTCCATGCCGACCGAAGTTGATGAGATCACAAGAAAGATCATGCAGCTTGAGATCGAGGAAGCCGCACTGAAGAAAGAGGAAGACCACCTGAGTAAGCAGAGACTGGCGGATATACAGTCAGAGCTTGCAGAGTTAAAGGATAAAGCAAATAATCTGAAAGCCAAATGGGAGAATGAAAAGGCAGGCGTTGAGAAGATCCGTAACCTGAAAGAGGAGATCGAGAAGATCAAGAATGATATTCAGGTTGCCCAGAGAAATTACGATCTGAACAAAGCAGCCGAATTGCAGTATGGCAAACTTCCGGCAGCTCAGAAAGAGCTGGAACTGGCAGAGCAGTCTGCATCGGAGAAAGAACGAAAGCTGGTACATGAGGTCGTATCAGAAGAAGAAATTTCGGAGATGTATCCAAGTGGACCGGTATTCCGGTAGCCAAACTGACGGCGAGTGAAAAGAGTAAGACACTGAATCTTGCAGATGAACTTCATAAGAGGGTTGTCGGTCAGGATGAAGCTGTTGAATATGTCAGCGATGCGATTATCCGTTCCAAAGCAGGAATCAAGGATCCAAGCAAGCCGATCGGCTCATTCCTGTTCCTTGGACCAACCGGTGTAGGTAAGACAGAGCTTGCAAAGACACTGGCAGAAGCTTTATTTGATAATGAACAGAACATGGTTCGTATCGATATGAGTGAATATATGGAGAAATACAGTGTATCCAGACTGATCGGAGCGCCTCCTGGATATGTAGGCTACGATGAAGGCGGACAGCTTACCGAGGCAGTCCGTAGGAAACCATATTCGGTTGTCTTGTTCGACGAAGTAGAGAAGGCACACCCGGATGTATTCAATGTATTATTACAGGTATTGGATGATGGACGTATCACGGACTCACAGGGCAGAACGGTAGACTTTAAGAATACGATCATCATCATGACATCGAATATCGGTGGTGTGGATATCGCAGAAGGCGGTGGCGAGATCACGGATGAGATACGGGAGACAGTTATGAACAAACTGAAACAGCACTTCCGTCCGGAGTTCCTGAACCGTATCGATGAGACGATCATCTTCAAGTCATTAAGCAAAGAGAATATTGGCAGTATCGTTGATCTTATGGTCAAGGATCTGAACAAACGTCTGGCTGGACAGGAGATCACGATCAAGCTTACGGATGAGGCTAAGAGTGCGATCATCGATCAGGGCTATGATTCGGTCTATGGTGCAAGACCATTGAAGCGTTTTATTCAGAAGAATGTTGAGACACTGGTTGCCCGTATGATCCTTGCAGGTGAAGTATCCACCCAGTCAGCGATCATCATTGACTATGACGGTCAGAAATTGACAGCGAGAAATGAGAAGTAGTAATATAAACAGGTAGTAAATGCCTGGTGACAACTAAAATAAGCATGATAAAAGGGATTGGCATTGAAAATATTTTTCGGTGCCAGTCCCTTTAATCTTATTTTAATGATGGTATGCCATTGTATATTAAGATAGGGAGGTTGTGTCCATGCGCATTTTGGTTGTTGAAGATGAATTGGATCTGAATCATATAATATGTAATAAACTGACAAAAGAAGGATACAATGTAGATGCCTGTTTTGACGGGCAGGCAGCACTTGATTATCTGGAGACGGCAAGTTACGATGGAGTTATAATGGATATTATGATTCCGAAAAAAGATGGTATGTCGGTTTTAAAAACAATCCGGGCAGAAGGAATACAGGTTCCGGTGCTTTTTTTGACTGCAAAGTCCGAAACGCAGGATATTGTCAGGGGACTGGATGCAGGAGCCAGTGACTATATGACAAAACCGTTTGAGTTTTCGGAATTGCTCGCAAGGTTAAGGGTAATGCTTCGTACTGTACATATAAGTAATGACAGCATATTGAATTATGGGTCATTACAGATTGATACAAATAATCACCGGGTTGTCCGGGATGGTGTGACTGTCGATCTTACAGTCCGGGAATATGCAATCCTGGAATATCTGGTGCGTAACAGGAACATTGTTGTCACAAGAGAGCAGATCCGTGCAAATATATGGAGCATTGATGATGATATCAATTCAAATGTAGTTGATGTATATATTCGATATCTTCGCAGAAAAATCGATGATCCTTTTAAAGAAAAACTGATACATACGATCCGGGGAGTAGGTTATAGACTGGAATGTTAAAAAGGAAAATCTCATTTATTAATTTTACTGTTATTGTTTGTGGACTTATCATTGCAGCAGGAACGATATGTCTTTTGTTGATGCAGAAGAATCTGATCAAAGAGGATACTAAATATCTGGCTTATACAGAACTGGCGCAGGAAGTGAAACGTGCAAAAAAAAATATAGGATTTGATGAGAATGAGAATCCGTATATAAAAAGCGATTTTTACGATCCGGAAGAGAAAGATACTTATAACGAAAATGTATATGTGTTTTACAGTCAAGAGACGGAAGTTTTCTTGATGGCAGAATGCCGGATGATTCCAGAACCGGGCTTGATATCGGATTACAGAGTCTTACAAAAGTAACCTTTCAGGGAGAGCGTTATTACGTAGCAACCAGACGAGGAAAAAGGAAGAATGGAACGGAGGATGACAGTTTTTATCTGGTATGTGCTATGATGTCGGAACAGGCGGTGAAAGAAAATTATCGCGGACTGTGGCATCAGTCATATTTGGTGATAGGAGTTGTTGGCGCATTTTTTATTTTATTTGCCCTTTTATTAAGATATCTGATCGCTGTACCAATGAGACAGTTGAATGAATCGATAAAAAAGAGCGGGGAGAATCTGGATTTTACGGATAGTCTGGAATACAAAGGATGTTTTAAAGAACTTCAGATGTTAACAGATGCAAATAATCATTTGTACCAGAGAGTGCAGCAGGAGTTGGAACGTCAGGAAGAATTTAATGCGAATGTATCCCATGAACTTCGTACGCCTATTGCTGTTATGCATGCACAATGCCAGGTGTCGAGAGAGGTGGCAGAAAAGAAGCAGGATAAAGAAGCAATAAAAAGTATAGAGGTATTTGAGCGACAGACAAACCGTATGAAGAATCTGGTTGATCAATTGCTTCAAATGACTGCAATAGATAGAAAGGGGACAACATTCAGTATGGAAGATATTGATGTTCGGGATGTAATTGAATCTGCATGTGATGATATAGCATATATTGATACGAAACAGATTACATTTGAATATTCCTTTCAGCCGACTATCATACATGCAAATATGAATCTTATCTATATTGTTATAAATAACTTGCTTTCAAATGCTGTAAAGTATAGTAATGAAGGAACTAAAATCTATGTGTCCTGTGGAGAGAAAGACGGAAAGTCGTATATTCGTATTCAGGATGAAGGCTGTGGAATAGAGAAAGAAAATATATCCAAAATATTTGAAAGCTTTTATCGGGAAGAAAAAGATCGTAATGCGGAAGGTTTTGGTCTGGGACTTTCACAGGCAATGAAGATTGCTGAGTTATATGGGGGAGGGATTTATGTTGAAAGTACAAAGAATAAAGGAAGTATTTTCACATTTTTTATTCCAAAACCTTAAAAATAAATAGAAGAATGTCGAATTTTTAATAGAGCTTTAATATTGGATTTTTATAATCCGATATTAGGGTTCTTTTTTTATGTAGAAAGAACAATATATCGAGTAGGACTTGCTTGGAGGATTATATGAGAAATTATAAACGATTGATTCATTTGTTACTTGGACCGGTTCTATTCCTGTTGGCATGCTTTCTTTTACCGCATGCAGTTCTGCCGACATTTGCAGAACGGGCAGCAGTTGGAACGGTATTCTGGATGGCATACTGGTGGGTAACAGGTCCGGTAGATTATGCAGTAACGGCGTTTTTGCCGATTGCGATCAATGCAGTAGTTCCTATGGCGGAGATGAAGGCCATAATATCGAATTATGCGGACGAAACGATTCTGCTATTGCTTGGAGCTTCGATCATAACAGTATTATGGGAAAATACAGGACTGGACAAACGAATTGCAATCACGTTTCTGCGTCTGATCGGAAACAGTCTTAGAATGCAGCTTGTGTTCTGGTTTGCGTTGTCAATGGTATTATCTGCGGTGCTTCCGAATGCAGTAGTATGCGCAACGATCACGCCAATCGCAGTTTCTATGCTGAAATATATTGGAATGGATGACGTGAAAAACAGCAAGACGGCATCGAAGATCCTGCTGACGATCGCCTATGCGACAGGACTTGGTGGTCTGGCATCTCCACTTGGTGGTGCTATGAATCTGGTAACGGTGGAATATATCCAGCAGTTGACCGGAAAAGAATATATGTATTCCTCCTGGGTTATCCGGTTCCTTCCGGTTATGCTGATCCTAATGCTGATCAATGTAGTATTTATTCTTCGTGATGTAAAGAAGACAGATCTGTTAGGTGGTTCCAGTGAATATTTTGCGGAACAGTACCGGAAGCTTCCAAAGATGAGCTTTGAAGAAAAATCCGCACTTGTGCTGTTTGTAGTGGCAACAGGTCTGGCATTTACCAGACAGCTTTATCAGGATATATTGCCGGGATTAAAGCCTGCATATGTATTTATCATCTGTGCGATCATCGCCTTTCTTTTTACAAATAAAGAGGGAAAACGGATCATGGTCTGGAAACAGGTGCAGGGAAAGATCGTCTGGGATCTGATGTATATATTTGCCGGAGGTCTGGCACTTGGAAGCCTGATCAATGCAACAGGTGTTGCAAAAGCACTTGGAGAAGTGATTTCTTCCCTTGATATGAAGGGTGGTTTTGTAACGATCCTGATCATTTTGACTGCAACACTACTGTTGTCGGATGTGACCTCAAATACAGCTACGGCAGCGGTTGCGATTCCACTTGTGATCTCAATCACACAGGGATGTGGGCTGAATCCGATTCCGTATATATATGTAGCATCCATTGGTGTGAACCTGTCTTATATGCTGCCAACGTCGATCCGTGCGATTCCGGTGGGATATGGACTGGAACCAAAGTATATGTTCCGGGAAGGCTGGAAGATTTCCCTTATCATTATTCTTGTAATGTCGATAATTTGCACATTGTTATTAAAATACTGGAGCGCATTCAGTACGGTGTAAAAAAAGCCATACAGAAACAGGCGTGAAACAAAGAGAAAGAAATGGAGAGAAGGCATGTCTGTCGTATCATACATATTTATAGTATTCTTAGCATTTACAGTTTTAATATATTATATAGTACCAAAGAAAATCCAGTGGTGGGTGCTCCTTGCCGCAAGTGTGGTTTTCTATGCTTATAGTGGGATTGATGATCTGCTGATCGTAGTTGGAACTGCATTTCTGGTATATCCGTTGACAATGTTGATGGAGAAAAATCTGGAGGAACAGGACCGGCTGCTTCTGGATGCAGATAAGAGAGCTGCAAGAAAGATAAAAACAGCACAGAAAAAGAAACGAAAGAAATATCTGGTGCTGGCATTGCTGATCGTAATAGGTGCGCTTATTGTATTCAAGGTGACAGGATTTGCCATCGAGAACATCAAACGTTTTCTTCCATACGAAGCGATACAGCGGATTCCGGATTGGCATTTCCCTGCACCGCTTGGAGTTTCTTTTTATTCCTTTATGATGATCTCTTATCTGGTTGATGTCTATAACGGAAGGATCCATGCACAGAAGAATTTTCTGAAATATCTGTCGTATGTATTATATTTTCCACATATTACGCAGGGACCGATTGCGCGATATGAACTGGTTGCGCATCAACTATGGGAAAAGCATAAGTTTGATTATGATACGGTGATAAAAGGTACATGGTTGATTCTGTGGGGAGCACTTAAGAAAATGGTGATGGCAGACCGTATCAGTCCATTTGTGACAGAAGTATTTAAACATTCTGATCAGTATGAAGGTATGATCTTCTTTCTGGCGGCGGTTATGTATTCCATCCAGATCTATTGTGATTTCTCCGGATGCATGGATATCGTACGTGGTGCGTCGGAGTGCTTTGGCATTACGCTTGGAGAAAATTTCAGGCGGCCATATTTTTCTCAGACGTTGCCGGAGTTCTGGAGAAGATGGCATATTTCACTCGGAGCGTTCTTCAGAGAATATGTATTCTATCCGGTATCGACTTCAAAGATCCTGTTGAAATGGAATACCAAGGTGCGGAAATATCTGGGAAATGCCATAGGAACCGGATTTGCCTCTTGTGTACCAATCCTGTGCGTATGGATTCTGACCGGACTCTGGCATGGGGCAAAGTGGAATTATATCGGCTGGGGACTGTTTCACGGAATCCTGATCTGCTTATCGACATTATTTGAGCAGCCGGTTGCTAAATTAACAGAGAAACTGAATATACGGACAAACTGTATAAGCTGGAATATATTCCGGATGCTTCGGACATTTTTATTATGCGTGATCGGACGTATCATTTTTATGGGAAGTGGAATTCGTGCTTCCTTCCATATGATAGCTTCCTGTGTGGTTGACCGTGGTACATTTTATGACATTATAAATACATTTGCTTTGTCCCAGCGGGAATGGGGACTGGTTCTGATCGGTTGTATGATCCTGTTATGTGTATCAGTTGCACAGGAGATCCGGGAGCAGATGGGGATCAAAGAGGATATCAGAAGCTGGCTGCTACGTCAGAATCTCTGGCTGCGCTGGCTGGTTCTGATCGTTGGAATTTTATGTGTATTGACGTTTGGTGTATATGGTTCCGGCAGTCAGATCGCATTCATCTATGAACAGTTTTAGGGTAGGAGAACAAAACATGAAAACAGGAAAGAAAAAGGTTTTGGCAATAATAAAAAAAGTAATTTCAATCCTACTGTTTTTTGTCATATTGTTATATTCTATATCGAAGGTCGGACAGTTTGCCAGACCGGATGAGAGTGACGCAGAGGCATGGGCAGAGTATTACGCGGAAGAAAAGGATACGGTCAATGCATTGATGATCGGATCCAGTGCGATATTCCGTTATTGGAATCCGCCACAGGCATATGAGGAACAGGATTTTACCTCGGCTATGCTGGCTAGCTCGATCCAGGATCTGAATATGGCACCATATATTATGGAAGAAGCGGTAAAAAGTCAGAACGTGGACGTGTTTGTTATCGAGGTCAGAACCATGATCGCCAGAAATACAAATGATGATCACAGCCAGGAAGAACGGGACTATTGGTTTGAATTGCTTATATCCGGCATGAATCCATCCATAACAAGGTTGCAGGCAATTCAGTCTATACATGGTGGAAGCTTTGTGAAGAAAGCAGAAATGATGTTTCAGATATTAAAATATCATAATAACCTGATGGAATTTGACCGGGAATTTATGATCAATCGTCTGAACAATCCGTCCAGTGATGATAAATTTGCAAGACCAAAATCAACGATCACAAATCTCAAAAACAAGAAACCGGATTATACAACGAATCAGAGTCTTGAACTGTCACAGGCATCTAAGGATACTCTGGATGCAATCGAGAAAAAGGCAAATGAACTGGGAAAAAAGGTGCTGTTTATAGCGACACCGTATGTACCGGATGAGAGTCAGATCCGGGAGCATCTGGCTGTGGATGCCTATTGTAAGAAACAGGGCTATGACTGCCTGGATCTAAATCAGTATGTTGATGAGATGGATATTGATTTTAAAACGGATTTCTATAATCCAAAGCATACGAATATAGCAGGATCAAAAAAGGTGACAAGCTTTCTTGGGGCATATCTGAAGGAGAAGTATCAGTTGCAGGAAACTCTGACTGAGGATCAGAAGGTAAGCTGGGAAGATGCCTGTAAGGTATGGGATGAGGAAGATCGGAAATTTATGGAAAAATGGAAGAAAAATGTAAAAAAGATTACAAAGAAAAAGGAGAAATAACAGGATCGATATGGAAACCGTGCTTCATTATATAAAAAAATATGCAGAGACACAACCGGATACGCTGGCTGTCTGTGAGTTAAAAAAACATCTGACATATGCGGAGTATTGGACGGCAATCAGAAAGATGGCAAATGTCCTGCTTCAGAATGGTATAAAAAAGAATGCACATGTTATTTTACGATGCACACAGAATATTGAATATATGGTTTTGTTTTCAGCCTTGCAGTATATGCAGGCGCTTGTGATTCCTGTTGAGCGATCTACTTCACCGGAGCGTATGCAGGAAATCAGGGATAAGGTGGATGCAGAATGGCTGATCTCAAACAAAGAGTCAGATGGACTTCGCTGGTTATCCCCGAAGAAGCTGATGGAACAGATGGAGAATACAGAAGAACTGGATGTTCCGCTTCCAAATGCAGACTCACGTTCAATGCTGTTGTTCACAACGGGTACGACCGGCAGCTCAAAGGGTGTTGTCATGCATCATAAGAATGATGTGGCGATTGCTGGAAATGTTATGAAAGGAACGCAGATGAAACCGGGGAATGTGGAGATCATACCGATGCCACTCAATCATTCCTTTGGTATAAGACGGTATCAGTCGGATATGATTAATGGCGGAACTGTCTGTCTGATGAATGGTATGGCTATGATAGGCAATCTCTGGAAGATGCTTGAGCAGTACCATGCAACATCGATGGCAATTTCTCCGGCAACACTTGGAATGATCTTTCATTTGTCAGATGACAGGATTGCAGGATATGCCGATCAGATCGATTATATACAGGTGGGATCAGCCCCGCTTCCGGAAACGGACAAGGAAAAGCTGCTCCGGTATCTTCCACGTACAAGACTTTATAATTTTTATGGATCGTCGGAAGCTGGTTGCTCCTGTATTCTGGAATTCAGCCGTCAGAATAAGAATGGTTGTATCGGATATCCGACCGTCAATTCTCTAGTGCGGTTTATAGATGAAGAAGGGAATGTTATAGAGAATGGATCTGAGAAACAGCCTGCTTTACTGGCCTGGGGTGGTCCGATTGTTATGGAGGGCTATTACAATGATTCGGAGCTTACTGCGAAAACGGTAGTGGATGGATATGTTATGACAAATGATCTTGGCTATATGGATGAAGATGGCAGTATTATTCTGGTTGGACGGGCAGATGATGTTATCAACTATGGTGGAAGCAAGATCTCGCCGGCAGAGGTAGAGACTGTTGCAATCCGGTATCCGGGTGTGGCAGATTGTGCTTACAGTTCCGTTCAGGATCCGATCACCGGAGAATTGCCGGTTATGCTGATCGTGCAAGAGGATGGATTTGACGAAACTGCATTCCAGAGCTATATGCAGCAACAGGTTGAAAGCTATAAGTTACCGCAGAAGATATTCTATATCGAGAAAGTTCCGAAGACATTTAAAGGCTCGCTTCTTCGAAAAGAAATAAAAAAGATAGCAGAATCAAAGAATAAAGGAGAATAAAACTATGAATGATTTTATTGCAATGTTAAAGAAGATCAAACCGAATGTTGACTTTGAAAATGAAGATGCACTGGTAGATGATGGAATACTGGAATCTCTGGATATCATAACGATCATTGCAGAGATTGCAGACAAATACGATGTTATCATTCCAAGTGATGAGATCACATCTGATAATTTCAATTCCGCAGAAGCTTTGTACGAACTGGTAGAAGACCTGAAATGATTTTATCGTAAATATGTGCCAATAGTAAAAAGTATAACAGGAAATAGAATGCCCTCAAAGAATGACAGGTCTGCCGTCAGACAGAGAAGATGTCAAACTTTGAGGGCGTTTTTGTTATAAATCTGTGAAGTGTGTCGTAAAAAGCAGAGCAGGATGATATACTGAACAGGTAGAAAAGGATGTTGTATGTATGAGAATCTGACAGGATGCATATCAGAAAATACACTATCTGGCAGGAAGAATAAAATTATGAATGTAATAGAGGAAAAGAAGAAAAAAAGGCATATTCACAGACCCCTTCTTTTTACAGGGATAATTCTGGTCATAGTGATAAATGTAGCAGCGTGGGCTGCTCCGTGGATCAGTGGAAAGATGGGATGGGAAAACTGGTGCGACTGGTATGCGGAACATGTGAATCCGGTTATCGTTGCAGTATTTGCAAGATTTGGCAATCTGTTTTCCTTTTCAATCGGGGAGCTTATGATCGTTACGGCAATCCTGCTGATCCTTGCATTTCTGATCCTGAATATTCTGTTGATCTTTATAAGAAAGCATAAGGGATATCGGAGATTTTGCAGGATCTATGACCTTGTTATTGCATATATAACGGTTGCGGTCTGTCTTATTATGACCGGAAACTGTACGATCTATTATCACTGTTCCTCGCTTCCTGTAAATGAGGAAACAGAGGAACGGCAGTATAAGGTAGAAGAATTGCAGGCGCTTCGCAATTATATCGTAAAGCAGTGTAACGAATACAGCACTAAAGTAGAGCGGGATGAAAACGGATACATAACATATGATGGAGATATGCAGGAACAGGCGCGAAATGCTCTTCAGAAACTGTCCGGCCGGTATCCACGGTTGTCCGGTTACTATCCGGATGTCAAGCATATGATGCTTTCCGGGCTGATGAGCCAGAGTTATATGGCGGGGTATTATTTCCCGTTTTCGATGGAAGCAAACTGTAATGCAAATATGTATATCACAAATTATCCGGCAACCTATTGCCATGAGCTGGCGCATCTGCATGGGTATATCTATGAGGATGAGGCAAACTTTATATCTTATCTTGCCTGTATCGGCAGCGAAGATCCATTCTTTATTTATTCCGGGTATCTGAGTGTATTGTCCTATGTAGATAATGCCTATTATGAGGCTATCGGGGAGGATGCAGAACAGTATCTGGCAAATGAGAGGATTTCCGAACAGGTGCTTTCCGACGACATCTTTCTGCTCCCGGAGACTTGGAAAAAGGTAGAGGATAAGGCCATTCTATCGACGGATACCGTCAATCAGGAATCCAATACCTTCACTGAAACAAGCCTGAACCTGAACGGTGTCTCAGACGGTTTCGCAGCCTATGACCGCGTGACCGGACTGTTATTACGATACTACGATGAAGAGTTGTATTAAATGGTATGTTCATAAGAATTCGGCAATCTCTAATAGGATCATAGAAAAAGATTAACAGGTATCCGGTTTTATATACCTTTATGTAACAGACCTTTTTTCACGTCGGTCCTTAGCGAACTGCTAAAGGCAGTGAGGTTAGTACCGTTACGTGAAAAATAGAGCGCGAGCGTCTGTGAAACAAAGGGTATATAAAACCGGATACCTGTTAATCTTTTTGCGAAATAGAACGAAAGTGATTTGCGAAATGAATGATAGCCTCCAGCTTCTTCCGTACGGTACATTATAATGCCAGCAACTTCCTGCAGAGGGCAACATGTGCGTTCCCATCGGTCGTACAACTGTTATAGATCTCGACTGTACCCTGTTCAGCAGATTCTGACTTTAAGCCTGCGGCAATCAGGCGGCGACGCAGTTCTACGGCAGTTCCGTGGCTTCCGACAAAAATCTTGATATCCGGACCGACAACGGTTCGGATCATTTTTTCCACAAACGGATAGTGCGTACAGCCAAGCACGATCGCATCGATTCCCTTTTCCAGATAAGGCGATAGAATCTCCTGCAGATAATCATGAAGCTCCGGACTGTCCAGATCTCCGTTTTCCACAAAGCCAACCAGCTTTGGACATGGTACACGGTAGATTACGGATCGGTCTTCGTATGTATGCATAAGCGATAGAAACTTATCCTGTTTTAATGTCATAGGGGTAGCCATAACTGCGATCCGGTCATGTTCCTTCCAGAGAACGGCTGGTTTTAATGCCGGCTCAATGCCGATCACAGGGATGTCCGGATAGTCTGCACGAAGCATGGCAGCAGCAGCACTGGTTGCAGTATTGCATGCGATCACAATCGCTTTCGCGCCATGTTCAAGCAGGAATTCCACACAGTTCCGGCTTAGATGCTGAATGTCAGTGATCTGGCGTGTGCCATATGGAGCATTCGCGGAATCACCATAATATATATAATTTTCCTCCGGCATCAGTGAAACGATTTCTTTTAAAACACTGATACCGCCAATACCGGAATCAAATACGCCGATTGGACGGGAATTATCTTTCATTTGTAAAACCTCCTAAAAAAACCTGCACTTGAAAATTATACTACTATATGAAAAGAAAAGACAACCTATAAGTGAAAACAATACAAAACAATCTGCAGAAGACGATAAGACATAAATATTGGATGAACAGGGCGTACAGGAAAAAAGTTGCGTATTCTGTAGCAACCATATATAATCGGGGATGTGAGTACAGATAAAAACAAAAGAAAATAAGACAGAAATAGATCAGGTTAAATAAATATACTAAAACGGTCGGCAGACAGTCAGGAGGAAAGAAATGGAAACCGAGCAGAAACAGAGTACAGAAGCAGAGCAGAGTGAGAGATTGCAGCAGAATGTAGAAAATACGATTCCTGCAAGCCGGGAGCTGAAATCTCGGGTAAAAGAGAAGATGATCGAATATTATGCGGGAGATGCCAGACGGATCCATCATTTTCTGAAGGTTCATTCTTTTGCCAAGCTGATCGGGGAGATGGAAGGAGTCACAGGAGAAGAACTGGAGATCCTGGAAGTCGCTGCACTTGTGCATGATATAGGCATAAAGAACTCAGAAAAGAAATATGGATATAATACAGGAAAGACACAGGAAAAGGAAGGCCCGCCGGAAGCAGAAAAACTGCTTATTCCATTGACAGATGATGCCGCCTTTATTGAGCGGGTATGTTATCTGGTCGGACATCACCATACCTATTCCAATATTGACGGAATGGATTATCAGATACTGGTAGAGGCAGATTTCCTTGTGAACCTGTATGAGGATAAAGAGCATATCAAAGCAGTCCGGTCTGCTTATGAGAAGATCTTCCGGACACAGTCGGGAAGAAAGCTATGTAAGGAGATTTTTGCACTTTCGTAAAAATAAGGAAATCTTAACGGATTTTTAATTTTTGTAGGAGTACATGTGCTTGCAGGAACGGGATAAATTTTATATAATGAATTGATGTGCTAAATGGTACATGAAAAGACAGGTATTTATACTGGAAATAATAATGGATATGAATACAGAAACTTGGAATAGATCATAAAACACAGAAGATATAGTTATCAGGAGGATGTAATGAGTAAATACAAGATTAATACAACATGTGTACAGGGAGGTTATGAACCGGGAAACGGAGAACCACGTCAGGTTCCAATCTATCAGAGTACAACATTCAAATATGCAACAAGTGAAGATATGGGTAAATTATTCGATCTGGAGGCAGATGGATATTTTTATTCCAGACTTCAGAATCCGACAAATGATCTGGTCGCAAAGAAGATCTGTCAGTTAGAGGGCGGTGCAGCGGCGATGCTTACCGGTTCCGGTCAGTCAGCAAACTTCTATGCAGTATTTAATATTGCAAATTGTGGTGACCATGTTGTAGCATCAAATTCCATCTATGGTGGAACCTATAACTTATTTGCGGTAACGATGAAGAAGATGGGAATCGATTTCACATTTGTTGATCCGGACGCATCTGAAGATGAGATCCGTGCAGCGTTCCGTCCGAATACCAAGGCATTATTTGGTGAGATCATTGCAAATCCGGCTCTGACCGTATTAGATATTGAGAAGTTTGCAAAGGTAGCGCATGAGCAGGGAGTACCGCTTATTGTAGATAATACATTCCCGACTCCGATCAACTGTCGTCCGATCGAATGGGGAGCAGATATCGTAACTCATTCCACAACCAAATACATGGACGGACATGGAGCAGCTGTCGGTGGATGCATCGTAGATGCCGGAAAGTTCGACTGGATGAAATACGCAGACAAATTCCCGGGACTTACCACACCGGATGACAGTTATCATGGAATTACATATGCAGAGAAGTTCGGAAAAGAGGGCGCATTTATCACAAAGGCAACTGCACAGCTGATGCGTGATTTCGGTTCTGTACAGTCTCCGCAGAGTGCATTTATCCTGAATCTCGGACTGGAGAGTCTGCATGTCAGAGTAAAGCGTCATTGTGAGAATGCACTCGCAGTTGCAAAATATCTGGAACAGAATGATAAGGTTGCTTATGTGAATTACTGCGGGCTGGAAAATGACAAATATCATGCACTTGCAGAAAAATATCTGCCAAACGGCTCCTGTGGCGTTGTAAGCTTCGGTGTAAAGGGTGGAAGAAAAGCAGCGGAAGAATTCATGAAGCACTTAAAACTCGGTTCGATTGAGACACATGTAGCGGATGCGAGAACCTGTTGTCTGCATCCGGCAAGTGCAACACACAGGCAGATGAATGATGAAGAACTGACAGCATGCGGTGTATATCCTGATCTTGTCCGTTATTCATGTGGACTGGAAGATGCGGAAGATCTGATCGCAGATCTGGAACAGGCATTTGCGCAGATCTAGGATCTGAACCAGTCTGAAATATAGAAAGAAGATAGCCACAGCAGAACTGTTATAGAAAATAGCAAAGGAAATATCCTGCTGTGGATGGAGGAAGAAATGAAGTTAAGAATTGCCAAGGGTTGTATTGTAATTATGCCCATGATTGGTACTCTGGGACTGTTTATATTTACATTTGTTGGAAAGATCATATACGGATGGGGACTGTTTGTTATCATGCTGCTGTTGTCTGGTATTATCAATCAGATGTTTTTCCGTTGCCCGCACTGTGGGAAGTCAATTCCTGCAAATGCGACACTGAATCAGAAATACTGTCCGTTGTGTGGAGCTGACCTTGGTCTTATTGATTCACCGTTCAGTTATTATTCGAAATGCAAAAAAAATAAGAATGGACAGTATCAGGCATACACTACAGTTGGGTATCTGGCATTTATTGTTGGTACAGCTATCGTATTATTTATTGTTGTAGCACTTCTGGGATTTGACAGTGTATTCAAGGGAACCGGAAGGATTTTGCTTCTGGCAGCAATTGCTCTGGGATTATTGATCGGTATGATGTGCAGATGCATTGTTGGATCAGCGGCAAAGCTGGATAAGGAATATCTGTATTGCTGCAAGATACCGGGAAGGTGGAAGCGTTATGCAATTGCAGATATCAGAGAGCAGGCGAATGAGCATAAACCATTTTATCATGTGGTAAGAGGGTATGTAATGATGACATCGCAGGGAGTTGTTGCAATTCCGGTAGCAACCTATAAAGGAGGAAGAGAATTCCTTAAGAAGCTGACAGAGTATATTGGGGAACCAATGGTCGATGTTATGCCGGAGATGGTAGCATCCAAGCGAAGCGAAGAAAGTAAGAAAGCAGAAGCTGCATATAAAGAATATAAGGATAGTTTAAAGGAGAAAGGTGCAAAATAAGCATGGAAAATGGCAATAAGATAAAGAATGAAGCGTTGTTAGAGGCGATTGAAATATTTAAAGCAGAGAACAATCAGCAGAATCTGAAGAATTTCATCGAGAAGCTGTTACAGGCGAGATTTATCCTGCCTGCAACACTGGATCCAAAACCGGTAAAAGATGATCAGGGAAGGATCATGGGAGATGGAAAATTCAGAGTAAATTTCCGTGTTATCACAGATAATACAGGAAAGAACTTCTTCCCATGTTTTACAAATGACGAAGAATTCGAGCATGCGATCAAGGAAGTAGAAGTTGAGAAGATGGCACTTACTTATAAAGAGGTTGCCCCACTGGTTCTGAATTCCAATGGCCAGATCCAGGGAATCGTGATCGATCCCTACACAGTTGGTATGCAGGTTCCGGATGCACTTATAAAGACAGTGGATGAGAGCAGAAAGAGTGTGCTTGAGGAGCATAAGAATACGAATATCAAGAAGCATACAATTCCGGCAAATACAAAGATCCGTTTAAGAAGTCCGAAATATATGCCGGTTGATATGTTGGATGAAGCAAAGAAATTCCTGGCTGAACGTCCAAATGTAAAGGCAGCTTATATCCAGATGATGGAAAAAGAAAATTCAGATGAAGAGTATCTGATCACAATTGATTTTGAAGGTGATGAAGAAGATTTATTTGATTCCCTTCTTCCAAAGATAAAACCGCTTGCGTTTGGTATTCCAATCGCACTTACAGGAACAGATAACGGACTTGGAAAAAAGGTTACAGAGAATACAGAGCCATTCTATAAAAAAGAAATTGTAGGAGATAATAATGTTTAAAAAATATCTGATCATGTTTCTGATATCTATGGTTCCGATCGTGGAACTGCGAGGTGCGATTCCATATGCAGCGGTATTCGGAATACCGACATTTCGTGCACTGATCATCTGTATGATCGGCAACATGCTTCCGGTTCCGGTGATCTACTGGTTCGCCAGACGGGTTCTGATGTGGGGAAAAGATAAGAAATATATAGGGAAATTTTTTACATGGTGTATTCAGAAGGGCGAAAAAGGCGGACAGAAGCTGCTTGAGAAAACAGGCGGCGGAGTCTATATCGCACTGATGTTGTTTGTCGGGGTTCCACTTCCGGGTACAGGAGCCTGGACGGGTACTCTGGCAGCCAGCTTCTTAGATCTTGACTGGAAGAAGAGTGCACTTGCCGTTATGGGTGGTGTTGTACTTGCAGGACTGATCGTGGGAGTTGTAAGCTACGGACTGCTTGGCGCGATTGCAGCATTATTCTGATATCATAAATATGGAATAATATTTTAATAAGAGATATGTCTGCAGGACGAGAGAAGCTGCAAAACTTGCAGGCGTATAAGGAGATAGATATGGTAAATCCGGCATCAATTTTTAAGATAAAATCCGCATGGGAGAAATTTGCATCCAATCATCCGAAGTTTCCGATGTTTTTACAGGCTGCGATGGCAAGCGGGATCAAAGAAGACTATATTATAGAAGTAAAGATCACGGATCCGGAGGGAAAGCAGATCTGTACAAATGTAAAACTGACAGAATCGGATATGGAATTATTCCATACCTTAAAGGATCTGAAGGGGTAAATACAGACAATCCAATAAATGCGGCATATTTCTTTATAAAATTAAAAAATAGAGAATATGTCTAAAAACAGAAAAAGATTTCTTGACTTGCACTGTATACTTGTGTTATTGTTAATCGTGCGATGAAAGAGGTCTTTTTTTTATGCCTTAAAATAAGTAATGGAGGTAGATGGAAGTGCGCGTTAAAATAACATTGGCATGTCAGGATTGTAAACAGCGTAATTACAATATGACAAAGGATAAGAAAACGCATCCAGACAGAATGGAAACAAAGAAGTACTGCAGATTCTGCAAGAAGCATACAGTACACAAGGAAACAAAATAGTTCCGGACCAGTGAAGGAGGATTGGTTTAATGGCAAAAAGTGAAGAAAAATCAACAGCTCTCAAGAAAAGCTGGACCCAGGAACTAAAGGGTGAATTCAAGAAAATCACATGGCTTGACAGAACAACCCTGTTTAAGCAGTCAGCCGTAGTAATCGTTTCAACGGTAATCCTCGGAGCTATTATTGCAGTCGTTGACTGGCTTATACAAATAGGCTTGAATTTCATAATATAATGAGTAAAGGTTGGTGAATTATATGGCAGATGCAGAAAGCGCAAAATGGTATGTAGTCCATACCTACTCAGGTTATGAAAATAAGGTTAAAGCTGATATTGAGAAAACAATTGAAAACAGAAAATTACAGGACCAGATATTAGAAGTATCTGTACCCGTAGAAGAATCCATTGAGGTTAAGAACGGTGTACAGAAAGCTGTTACCAGAAAACTGTTTCCCGGCTATGTCCTGCTCAATATGATTATGAACGATGCTACATGGTATGTAGTTCGTAATACAAGAGGTGTTACAGGATTCGTAGGACCGGGATCAAAACCGGTTCCGTTATCAGATGATGAGATGAAGTACCTTGGAATCAACAAGGAGACAATCGTGATCGATGCGGAAGTAGGCGATATGGTTGAGGTTACAGCAGGTGCCTGGGAAGGTACCGTGGGTAGTATTAAGGCAATTAACCCAAGTAAACAGACCATTACCATCGATGTAGAAATATTTGGCCGTGCAACATCTGTAGAGATTGCATTCGCTGATATCAAGAAATTGTAAGAGTGAGTGGAAGGGTATCCCCCGTTATTACCACAATATTTTTGGAGGTGCGCTAAGATGGCGAAGAAAGTAGAAGGATATATCAAATTACAGATCCCTGCAGGAAAGGCAACACCTGCACCACCTGTTGGACCGGCTCTTGGTCAGCATGGTGTTAATATCGTTGCATTTACAAAAGAATTCAATGCTAGAACTGCTAACGAAGGAGATATGATCATTCCTGTTGTTATTACAGTTTATCAGGATAAGAGCTTTAGCTTTATCACTAAGACTCCTCCTGCAGCACTTCTGATCAAGAAGGCTTGTAATATCAAATCCGGTTCAGCTAACTCAAAGAAGACAAAGGTTGCAACTATCTCAAAGGCTAAGGTTCAGGAAATTGCCGAACTTAAGATGAAAGATTTAAATGCTGCAAGCCTTGAAACTGCTATGAGCATGATCGCTGGAACAGCTCGTTCAATGGGCGTTACAGTTGAAGAGTAATTAAGAATAAAAACATTTTGGTGGGAGGTCGCTCCCGATAAGACCACAGGAGGTTTATAATGAAGAAGAGTAAGAAATATATAGATGCAAGCAAGCTCTATGACAAAACAGCCGTTTACGAATTCGAAGAGGCAGTTGCTTTGGTAAAGAAGATGGCTACAGCTAAATTTGATGAGACAATCGAAGCTCACTTAAGACTGGGCGTTGATGGACGTCACGCAGATCAGCAGGTACGTGGTGCAGTTGTATTACCTCATGGAACAGGTAAGACAGTTAAGGTTCTCGTATTCGCTAAGGGAGATAAGGTAGACGAAGCTCTTGCTGCCGGTGCTGATTACGCAGGTGGTGAGGAATTAGTTCCAAAGATCCAGAAAGACGGATGGTTAGATTTCGATGTTGTTGTAGCTACACCTGATATGATGGGTGTTGTTGGACGTCTTGGTCGTGTACTTGGACCTAAGGGCTTAATGCCAAACCCTAAGGCTGGTACAGTTACAATGGACGTAACAAAAGCAGTTAATGATATCAAAGCTGGTAAGATAGAGTACAGACTTGATAAAGCCAATATTATCCATGTGCCAGTGGGAAAAGCTTCCTTTACAGAGGAACAGTTAGACGAAAACTTCCAGACCTTAATGGATGCTATTGTAAAAGCAAAGCCATCAGCTGCTAAGGGACAGTACCTTAAGAGCGTTGTAATTGCTTCAACAATGGGTCCTGGTGTAAAGATTAACACAACAAGATTTGCGTAAATCTTATATACCAATATATTGACAGAACGACCATCATGCAGGACGCGCCTGTGTGGTGGTCGTTTTGTACTATATGGAAAATCTTTAAGGGAAGGTAAAAACTGTAGGTTTGTCAAACATATGTTACACAGATGCCAGATAATCCTTTAGTACCTGATTTGGAGATTTCCATCCTAATGGACGCATAGGAAAGTTGTTATAATCCCTGCGATTATACACTTTCAACTGTTTGGCAAAGTCCTCAAAAGAATAAAAAGTATGAGTTGCATAAAAACGCTCATTATCCTTTCGGTGGCTTCTTTCAACTTTCCCGTTATGTCGTGGTGTAAAAGGTCGTATAACTTTATGGCGAATCCCATGCTGCTTCAGATGCACTTGAAATAGTGTGGGTTTGTCACGGTGAGTGGTAAAACGATTTGTAAATTCTGCTCCATTATCAGTTTGGATACATTGAATGGGTAACGGAAAGGCTTTCACCAGATGCT
>NZ_QUEV01000027.1:0-692 GCF_003478225.1 Clostridium sp. AM54-37XD | reverse complement strand
TATGGTTATGTTGTCGACAAAACAGGCGCCGGATATTACGAGGAATTAAATTTATGTACAATGAAAATGAAAAAAGAAACATTGCTGTCTCACAGAAAGGCAATGCTATACAGCCTGCCGCATTAAACATCCATCAGCTTTTCCCATCCCGAACCAAAGATGAATGTCTATTAGAATTAAAGAAGAATCCATCCGTTTACCGGACATATCTGAACTGGCCTGACAAATGGAAATCAAACTTTCTGGAATTCATGGAAGGTAAGAAAAGCCTGCCATTGACCTATGATCCATTTTTCAAAAAACTGTTCAACCCAGATATATACCCGGAACGGTTATCACGACTGATCAGCAGTATCATCGGCACAAAAGTAACCGTAAAATGTATCCTGTCAAATGAGGACAGCATGCTGCCATCAACTTCTCTCCTGCTTCTGGATATCATTGTTCAGTTAGAAGATGGTTCGATTGCAAATGTGGAGATCCAGAAGATCCCATACACCTTTCCCGGTGAGCGGATGTCCTGCTACTCTGCTGATCTTTTGCTCCGCCAGTACACCAGAGTAAAAGGGGAAAAGGGAAGTACATTCACCTATCAGGATCTGAAAACCGTTTATACGATCGTGATGTTTGAAAACAGTCCAAAAGAATGTAAAGATCCCGAATTATCCGATATCTATCTGCATCATGGAAAG
>NZ_QUEV01000026.1:0-740 GCF_003478225.1 Clostridium sp. AM54-37XD | reverse complement strand
TGAAATAGTGTGGGTTTGTCACGGTGAGTGGTAAAACGATTTGTAAATTCTGCTCCATTATCAGTTTGGATACATTGAATGGGTAACGGAAAGGCTTTCACCAGATGCTCTATAAACATAGCAGAAGAATACGTGTTGTGTTCTTCAAAAGCCTCTACGAAACGCCATCTGGAATACTCGTCAATGGCAGTATACTGAAAGAATTGTTTGCCGATGACCTTGGGATTTTTGAGGCATGCAGAAGGAACAAATTTTACATCAACCTGTATGCGTTGTCCCGGATAATCCATCTGTTCATAAGGCTTTGGAATATATTTAGGATTTGGCGGATGAACTGCCATAATTCCCTGCTTACGGAGAAATCTGTATAGTCCAGGGATGGAACGGGAGTAACCACGCTGCTTGAGTTTAACCCAAAAGACAACAAGACCGGCATTGGGATTGCGTCTGCGCATATCAAAGATCAGCTTGATCTCTTCAGGGGTATGTTGGTTTGGATGATGATGGGGTCTGCGAGAGCGGTCACGAAGGGACTCAATAGAACCGTCATAACGTCGTTTCCAACGATAAATGTATTGACGGTTGGTTTTATATTTGATAGCAGCCTTGGTGACACCAAACCTTTCAGCGTATTTGATTAAGGATAGACGATACCGCATATCTTGTGTTATAGTAGCCATAGCAGAGAACTCCTTTTTTGTTTTTTTGTTGTGGTGACTAAAATATAACACAAAAGAAGC
>NZ_QUEV01000025.1:0-751 GCF_003478225.1 Clostridium sp. AM54-37XD | reverse complement strand
GTTGCTGTCGCATCCTTGGTGACGGTGACATTACCTTCCCCACTGACTGCTAAGCCATAGTTTGCAACTGCTGTTCCGGTTTGCTCTTCGCTTACGTTATATGTGCCTACCGGAATGTCATTGATCGTTACGCTTCCGTTTGCCGGTACGCTGATTCCTGTCTTGGTTGCGCTTACGCTTCCATCTGCAAGAACATATTCACCACTTGCGTTTGTTACATAAATTGTAAAATTCTTACCTGCTGCTCCAAAGTCATATCCTACAACTGCCTTGGCTACCGTCAGGCTTCCCTTATCTTCTGTATAAGTGTTCGTTACGGTTGCGGTTGCTGTCGCATCCTTGGTGACTGTGACATTACCTTCACCACTGACTGCTAAGCCATAGTTTGCAACTGCTGTTCCCGTTTGCTCTTCGCTTACGTTATATGTGCCTACCGGGATGTCATTGATCGTTACGCTTCCGTTTGCCGGTACGCTGATTCCTGTCTTGGTTGCGCTTACGCTTCCATCTGCAAGAACATATTCACCACTTGCGTTTGTTACATAAATTGTAAAATTCTTACCTGCTGCTCCAAAGTCATATCCTACAACTGCCTTGGCTACCGTCAGGCTTCCCTTATCTTCTGTATAAGTGTTCGTTACAGTTGCGGTTGCTGTCGCATCCTTGGTGACTGTTACATCTCCCTCACCTGTTACTGCTAAGCCATAATTCGGAACTGCTGTTCCGGTTGGATCTTCACTTACATTGTATG
>NZ_QUEV01000024.1:0-1076 GCF_003478225.1 Clostridium sp. AM54-37XD | reverse complement strand
CTTTCTGATCAGTAGCCTTGGAGGAATATACAATTTCGTTATCCATATTTCATCTCCTTTCCCGATAAAACAGAATAACATGCATATTTTAGCTTTGTATATTGCCTCCATCTCTCCAAGTTTGATTGTAACGGATATCAGAAAGGAAAACAAGTTTATAATTATTTACCGTAAAATCTTACAATTGATCAGACCGATACCACATACGGTTATTCCAACTGCGATCACTACATCTTTGTTATCTCCAACAATGTTCACATACTTTGCTTTGCCCGGACGATAAATGATCTCCACCGGATCATTCTGGTTTAACTTTTTGTTTCCGCCATTTGCAGCTCGTAATTTCATATCCTGTCCATTATACTGAAACCGCACAACCGGAAAATCAACACCATTTTCATTGACAAAGTCAGTAATCGTTCCCGGAAGCTTTTTCCCCTGCCGGTCAACGATGACCTTGATCAAACACAGGATACCTCCAATAAATTCTCTGTTACACGCAAAGAATTCATTTCTTTCATATTATCGTGCGAACAAAAGAGGTACAAGTTGAAAATGTTTATTTCTTATAGAAGTTATATCCATCTATCTAATATTACAAATGCGTTAATACATATTCCCCAAATTCAGGTAATGAAAAGAAAACATACCCATGTTCCTTGCAATCAATAATACCCCTTTTCTTTAACCTGTCTCGATACGGATTAAACTCATTTGTTTTCAACGAAAGCTTATCTCGTATCTCCTTTATTTACCAGATTCTGTTTTTGCAATACCATAACAGATCTTCCTGTCTCTGCTCTATTTCTACAAGTCAATATGACTCGAAAAAATGGCATAAACATTATAAAAAAAAGAGTCGTCAATATACCAAAAGAAATTAATAAAAATATTCTGCAAATATGCAAGTTATTACATCCAGACATGCTGTTTGTTACATCAACCGTTTTTTCGTTTCTTTTTCTGCTATGGTTATGTTGTCGACAAAACAGGCGCCGGATATTACGAGGAATTAAATTTATGTACAATGAAAATGAAAAAAGAAACATTGCTGTCTCACAGAAAGGCAATGCTAT
>NZ_QUEV01000023.1:0-1484 GCF_003478225.1 Clostridium sp. AM54-37XD | reverse complement strand
AACGATGTAGTTTGAGAGTCTTGTAGTTTGAGAGTCTTGTAAGTGAATAAGTGAATCAAACTTCGTCGCAAACGTCCTTGATTGCATCAAAGTTTGAGAGTCTTGTAAGTGAATAAGTGAATCAAACGCATTTCTTCCCATTCATTAATTATTTTTAGTTTGAGAGTCTTGTAAGTGAATAAGTGAATCAAACATGACGAATGGTATAGTATGGTCGCATCGCGTTTGAGAGTCTTGTAAGTGAATAAGTGAATCAAACGTGACATATTCGATAAAATCCATGAACAGCGTTTGAGAGTCTTGTAAGTGAATAAGTGAATCAAACGGCGAAAACTCACTCGCAATTGTAACGGATGGTTTGAGAGTCTTGTAAGTGAATAAGTGAATCAAACATAATGTATACATCATTGAGCGGTCAGAGAGTTTGAGAGTCTTGTAAGTGAATAAGTGAATCAAACTGATTATCATGATAATTACAGTCTTCTTTCGTTTGAGAGTCTTGTAAGTGAATAAGTGAATCAAACTGATTATTTCCGTGAACGGTGCAATTTTGGTTTGAGAGTCTTGTAAGTGAATAAGTGAATCAAACGTATTCTATGTTGAGTCGTATATTGATGGTGTTTGAGAGTCTTGTAAGTGAATAAGTGAATCAAACTTTTATAGTCTGCTGAGCCATTTTACCGTTGTTTGAGAGTCTTGTAAGTGAATAAGTGAATCAAACTCAGCACCCATCGTCTGAGCGACAGCATTAGTTTGAGAGTCTTGTAAGTGAATAAGTGAATCAAACGTGATAACAATATATATACATATACTAATAGTTTGAGAGTCTTGTAAGTGAATAAGTGAATCAAACCCATTTTTTACCTCCTTAAGTTTCACAGTGTTTGAGAGTCTTGTAAGTGAATAAGTGAATCAAACAAAGTAACAAAGCTGTTGTACGCTAGGATAGTTTGAGAGTCTTGTAAGTGAATAAGTGAATCAAACTTTATAAATTCCTCCTTTTGTTTCACTGTGTTTGAGAGTCTTGTAAGTGAATAAGTGAATCAAACATAGTCGTGTGAATAAAATTCCTTGTGTTAGTTTGAGAGTCTTGTAAGTGAATAAGTGAATCAAACCAATCACCATAATTACAGTACATGTATTCTGTTTGAGAGTCTTGTAAGTGAATAAGTGAATCAAACCAACTCTCCGTACTGTCCAATCAGGATCGGTTTGAGAGTCTTGTAAGTGAATAAGTGAATCAAACTCAATCTTTCTAATTTTTTCAGGCAAGTCAGTTTGAGAGTCTTGTAAGTGAATAAGTGAATCAAACCAAACTGATGATAAATGCAAGGTGATTATAGTTTGAGAGTCTTGTAAGTGAATAAGTGAATCAAACTCATCACCATAATGAACAGTTGTTTCCAAAGTTTGAGAGTCTTGTAAGTGAATAAGTGAATCAAACTGAGAGTCTTGTAAGTGAATAAGTGAATCAAACTCGTAGT
>NZ_QUEV01000022.1:0-1521 GCF_003478225.1 Clostridium sp. AM54-37XD | reverse complement strand
TTAGAGGATATATGTTTCGTTTTATTTCTAAAAGAAATATAATAAGTTTGAATCCAAATCATCAAATTAATATTTATCAAAATTTACTTTCGAATGAAATAATACGGTGTTCAATAAAATCTAATATGGATTGGAATAATCTAAAGACAGCCTTATTATTACAAGGAATTAAAATTGATATATCTGCTATGATTGCATTAACGGAATGTGGTGGAATTCAAGAAGGAACATTTGATGCTATTGATATTAGATTTTCTAATGACTTAATAGTAAATTGTCCACTTAAAATCCCTTTTATAGATTTCTCGCCATTTACTTTAAAATATATAGAAAAAAACTTTTATTTATTTTATCTTGAAAAAAATATAAGTATTGTATATGTAGATAAAAAAGATTCTATCCCAAATGTTAAAACACATTCCGGTTTATTATATTCAAAAATGGTGCAGCGCAATAATATGCGTATTCGCATTCGTCATAATTCAATATGTTTGTTTAAACAAAATGGAAAAGGCTGTCATTTTTGTCATGCAAAAAATGAAGAATACTATAATTTTGATTTAGACGATATAACGGAATCCTTTTTGTTTTATCTAGAAAATTTTGAATTTAAGGAAATTATGATAGGTGGCGCTTCAAACGATAGAATATATGAGCCAACACTCATAAAGGATATTCTTAAAATAATTAGAATACATACAGATAAACCAATTTATATCATGAGTCTTCCACCACAAGATTTAAATGATATTCAAGAATATAAGAAATTGGGTGCAAACGAAATTGCTTTTAATCTCGAAATTTATGACGAAACCATTTCAAAGGAAATAATGCCCGGTAAAGGAATGATTTCACGGAATGAATATCTAAAAGCTTTACAAAAAGCTGTAGAAGTCTTTGGAAATGATGGACAAGTACGTAGTATGCTAATTGTAGGTTTAGAGCCGCTTGAATCATTTAAAAAAGGTATAGAGGCCTTATGCAAAATTGGAGTATCTCCCATGATATCTCCGTTTCGACCTATGCAAAATACAAAATTAGCAAACTATGTTCCACCAAATTTTGAAGAATGTAAACAGTATATAAATACTGCAATAGAGATAACAAAAAAATATAATATCAAATTAGGGCCACCAAATATTTATAATCAAAACAATACTTTTAATCCTATTGATATATAAATATAAATGATAACCAGCCTTAAGCTCCCAAAAGGCTGGTTATCATTTATATGTTACATCTATTCCTTACTGATTGTTAGACGCAGAATAAGAATAACTTTGAAATATAGGATCACAATTTAATATTGATCCTGCTGTAATATTATGACTTATGCTATTAATTGTAATCTGATTAGCCTGAATAATCTGTTGAGAATGTTTAATTTTCTCGCTACTTTGTTTTTCTATTTGCTCTTTCTTTAATAAATTATCTATTTTTATTTGTTCCGTTTGAGCCTTTATTAATTCTATTTGAGCAAGAGATTTTTTTTTCATCTATTTCATTTTTGATATTTTCTTT
>NZ_QUEV01000021.1:0-3077 GCF_003478225.1 Clostridium sp. AM54-37XD | reverse complement strand
TGTACCTTGAGAATTTCATACAGAAAGAAAAGAGATATTATTAATAAGCCATTAATAATTAACAAGACATCAAATAATCCAAGAAACGTTTCAAGAGATTGAAACAAAACGCGAATCAAGTTATCGGAAGATAGCAACGGACCACAGCATATCAAGCTACGTATGCTGTAAGGTTAAGTTAGAAAGAGCGCAGGGTGGATGCCTTGGCACTGAGAGCCGAAGAAAGACGTGATAAGCTGCGAAAAGCTGCGGTAAGGAGCAAATATCCGATGACCCGCAGATATCTGAATGGGGAAACCCGGCTGAGCAAACCTCAGTCACCGTATACTGAATACATAGGTATACGGAGGGAACCCGCTGAACTGAAACATCTAAGTAGGCGGAGGAAGAGAAAGAAACATCGATTCCGTAAGTAGCGGCGAGCGAACGCGGAAGAGCCCAAACCGTTGTGCGTGCACGACGGGGTATGGACTGCGATATGGCAGTGTAGAAGATAGTAGAAGGGTCTGGGAAGTCCCGCCAGAGAGAGTGAAAGCCTCGTACATGAAATCAGAAACACACCTAGCAGGATCCGGAGTACCACGAGACACGAGAAACCTTGTGGGAAGGCGGAGGGACCACCCTCCAAGGCTAAATACTACTCAGTGACCGATAGCGCATAGTACTGTGAAGGAAAGGTGAAAAGGACCCCGGGAGGGGAGTGAAAGAGAACCTGAAACCCTGTGTTTACAAGCTGTGGAACTGCGAATAAAGCAGAACCGCGTACTTTTTGTAGAACGGTCCGGCGAGTTTCTTGTGCTGGCAAGGTTAAGTACCTCAGGTACGGAGCCGAAGTGAAAGCAAGTGTTAATAGCACGTAAAGTCAGTATAAGAAGACCCGAAACCGGGTGATCTACCCATGTCCAGGTTGAAGTTGCCGTAAAAGGCAATGGAGGACCGAACGCACATCCGTTGAAAAGGGTGGCGATGAGGTGTGGGTAGGGGAGAAATTCCAATCGAACCCGGAGATAGCTGGTTCTCCTCGAAATAGCTTTAGGGCTAGCCTCGTATTAGTCTAGCGGAGGTAGAGCACTGAATATCCTAGGGGGCGTCAAAGCTTACCGAAGATTATCAAACTCCGAATGCCGCAGAGATGATGTACGGGAGTCAGACTGCACGAGATAAGTTGGGTAGTCAAAAGGGAAAGAGCCCAGACCATCAGCTAAGGTCCCAAAGTGTGTGTTAAGTGGTAAAGGATGTGGGATTTCGAAGACAACTAGGATGTTGGCTCAGAAGCAGCCATACATTCAAAGAGTGCGTAATAGCTCACTAGTCGAGAGGTCCTGCGCCGAAAATGTCCGGGGCTAAAACACACCACCGAAGCTATGGAATGTGAAAACATTGGTAGAGGAGCATTCTTAACGTGACGAAGCTGTACCGGAAGGAGCAGTGGAGTGTTAAGAAGAGAGAATGCCGGAATGAGTAGCGAGATTTAAGTGAGAATCTTAAAGGCCGAATATCTAAGGTTTCCAGGGTAAAGCTGATCTTCCCTGGGTAAGTCGGGGCCTAAGGCGAGGACGAAAGTCGTAGTCGATGGATAACAGGTAGAAATTCCTGTACCACATACAAACAGAACTGTGGGGACGCAGAGAGAAAGCCAGAGCCGGAAATGGAAAAGCCGGTGCAAGCGAGGTATCCGTAAGGGAGGCAAATCCCCCTTGCAAGGAGAAGACGTAATGCGGAGTGAACTATAAGTAACGAAGCTGGTGAGCTAGCTGCCAAGAAAAGCCGCTATTGTTTTGTATGTGCCCGTACCGTAAACCGACACAGGTGGATGAGGAGAGAATCCTAAGGCCGGCGGGAGAAGTGTTGTTAAGGAACTCGGCAAAATGACTCCGTAACTTCGGGAGAAGGAGTGCCATAGAGATATGGCCGCAGAGAAATGGCCCAAGCAACTGTTTAGCAAAAACACAGGTCTATGCAAAACCGAAAGGTGAGGTATATGCTGACGCCTGCCCGGTGCTGGAAGGTTAAGAGGAGAGCTTAGCGCAAGCGAAGGTTTGAATTTAAGCCCCAGTAAACGGCGGCCGTAACTATAACGGTCCTAAGGTAGCGAAATTCCTTGTCGGGTAAGTTCCGACCCGCACGAAAGGCGTAATGATTTGGGCACTGTCTCGACAACACACCCGGTGAAATTGAAATACCAGTGAAGATGCTGGTTACCTGCGCCAGGACGGAAAGACCCCATGGAGCTTTACTCCAGTTTGATACTGGGATTCGGTACTGTCTGTACAGGATAGGTGGGAAGCTAGGAAATGATGACGCCAGTTGTCATGGAGCTGACCTTGGGATACCACCCTTACAGTACTGGGTTTCTAACCTGCAGCCGTGACCCGGCTGGGGGACAATGTCTGACGGGGAGTTTGACTGGGGCGGTCGCTCCGAAAGGGTATCGGAGGCGCTCAAAGGTTCCCTCAGAATGGTCGGAAACCATTCGAAGAGTGCAAAGGCAGAAGGGAGCTTGACTGCGACACCGACGGGTGGAGCAGGTACGAAAGTAGGACTTAGTGATCCGGTGGTATAACGTGGGATTGCCATCGCTCAACGGATAAAAGCTACCCTGGGGATAACAGGCTTATCACTCCCAAGAGTTCACATCGACGGAGTGGTTTGGCACCTCGATGTCGGCTCATCGCATCCTGGAGCTGTAGCAGGTTCCAAGGGTTGGGCTGTTCGCCCATTAAAGCGGTACGCGAGCTGGGTTCAGAACGTCGTGAGACAGTTCGGTCCCTATCCGGCGTGGGCGTAGGATATTTGAGAGGAGCTGTCCTTAGTACGAGAGGACCGGGATGGACGGACCGCTGGTGTATCTGTTGTTGACCAACAGCATGGCAGAGTAGCCAAGTCCGGCAGGGATAAACGCTGAAGGCATCTAAGCGTGAAGCCCCCCTCAAGATTAGATATCCCATTCTTTAAAGAAATAAGACCCCTTGAAGACTACGAGGTTGATAGGTCTGAGGTGTAAGTGCGGTAACGCATTCAGCTGACAGATACTAATAGGTCGAAGACTTATCCTGAGAGGTTCGAAAGATAAGCGG
>NZ_QUEV01000020.1:0-11235 GCF_003478225.1 Clostridium sp. AM54-37XD | reverse complement strand
TCTTCTCAACTGCAGTTCTATTATTTTATGGTATCAAAAAAGCGCTATTTAGCGTGCTGTGCTGTGCTGTGCTGTGCTGTGCTGTGCTGTGCTGTGCTGTGCTTAAGCCTTTTCCTTTCTGCATCCTTTGTCAATCCCTTTCGCGTAAAATTTACAAATTAAGTGTAGCATACTGAAAGGTAAATGACAATTCCTAAGTAAAGTTATCCAAATGTCAACCAACAGGCATATTTTATGGTTGACATTTGGATATATGCCATCTATAATGTTATCCAGTGGGTGCCATTTAATAGTTGACATTCAATTTGTTATCTGGAAGCGGATAGCTTAGCCCTGCTATCCGCTTCATATTTTTGTCAATCCCCCTTAACCTCATCCAATCAAGGGATGGCATCCATTGTACTTATATTATTTATTCAACAAGGAGAACACACATGAAAAACAAATTCACAACCGTGGAGATCACAATGATGGCTGTATTTGCAGCAATCTTATGCGTATCCGCATATTTAAGTATCCCAACTCCACTCCCAAATGCAGCACACATTACATTACTGAACTTTATGATCATGCTCATTGCACTGGTATTTGAAGTCCGCGACTCAACGATCATCGTTGCTTTATGGATGATCCTCGGTGCAGTCGGCGTTCCGGTATTTATCGGCGGTGGCTCCGGTATCGGTTATCTGACAGGAGTATTCGGTGGATATACATTCTCATTTATTATCGTTACTATCTTTGCAGGTCTGACAAAGGGTAAGAAATATAATCGTATCCGTTATACGATCATTGCTATTTTAACAGCAGCCCTCATTGATATCATCGGAATGTTATGGTGGAAATTCAACGGAAACTTAACTTGGAAAGTCGCTTTCCTTTCAGGCTTTGTTGCATTTATTCCACTGGATCTTGTAAAAGCTATTATCGCTGCACAGATCGTTCCATTATTCAAGAAACTGATGCCGGAAGCAAATGCAAATACAGGCGCAAAGAAAGAAGCAGCATAAAAATAAAATATTATATAGTTATAAAACAAGCAGGAATCCTTAAAAGATTTCCTGCTTGTTTTCATTATGAGGCATCCAGACACAACCTATTCTGAACGAACCCTTTTTTATTTCTTTCCGGCTTTTTTAGATTGCCTTAACCTTTACATTCTTGCTCAGTCCGCACTTACGGAAAAGCTTCTTATATGCGCTAAGCTTGCTCTTTGGTACTTTGACTGTTGTCTTTGAGGTGATACCGGCAAAGGTTTTCTTGCTCAGCGTTTTGGATGTCAGCTTGGTTGTTTTGATCTTTAAAACCTTTAAATCCCTGCTGTTAGCAAAAGCATATGATCCAATTTTCTCAACTGATGTTCCAAGGGTGATCGTCTTTAAAACTTTTGTTCCGGCAAATGCCTTGGATCCAATTGTTTTAATACTTCCTCCGATCACAATATTATTATTTCCATCATATTCAGAGAATGTTGCACCTGCAAATGCTCCAGAATCAATGGACGTCAGCTTATAAGTCTGATTTCCATATTTTATTCCTTTCATATTTCTTTTCCAGCCTTTTGTGCCGAAAGCACCTGCATTACTCCATACTCCAAGGGCTGCTGTCCGATTTCCGGCCTTTGTACTTGTAACACGGAAGATACAATATGGATGATTATATGTATCCTCAACAAAATAGGTTCCATTTTTGACTGGCTTTGTCTTTTTCTTTATGGACACCTTAAGATTTTTATCATACATAATTCCATCCGTTTCCATATTCTTTGGTACAATGATCTCTGTCAGTTTATTCTCCTCACAGACAATTCTCTGACATAATGGACTCGCACTTAAATCCAGTTTCGTTAACTTATTATCCGCGCAATCTACCCATACCAATGCATTATTATGACTGGTATCCAACTGGGTCAACTGATTCCTTGTACACTCCAGACTAACAAGCTGTTTATTATTTGTTAGACGCAGCTTGGTCAGTTTGTTATCGTTACACCACAGGCATTCAAGCTTTTCATTCTTATCAACATTTAATCCTGTAAGCTTATTACCTGAACAATACAGATATATAAGGTTAAGATTCTTGGTTAGATCAAGTTTCGTAAGTTTATTATTATCACAATTAATTTTAAATAATTTCGTATTTTTGCTAACGTCTAATTTGGTCAGTTTATTATCATAACACCACAGATTATTAAGTTTTGTATTTTTTGTAAGATCGAGCTTTGTCAATTTATTACCGCCACAATACAATTCCACCAATTTTGTATTCTTACGGAGATCCAGACCAGTTAAGTTATTGCTCTCACAATCTAATATCTCCAGATTTACATTTTTGCTGACATCTAATTTTGTCAGTTTATTGACATAACAGCGCAGCTCTTTTAATTTCGTTAATTTGGATACGTTCAATTCTTTTATGCCGTTACGACCACATTTTACGAATTCCAGTTTTGTATTTTTGTGCAGATCCAGTTTGGAAAGATCTTTCTGGCTTTCACATTCCAGACTTTTCAATTCTGTAAATACACCAATACCGGTCAGATCATTATAAACATATTCATTTCCAGCTTCATCATAATGCTCCAGTTTTATTTCAGTAACTTTCTTAATCTCCGCTTTTGATAATACACCATCTTTGTTTCGGTCAATGTTCTTAGAAATATATTTCCGAAATCCTTCATCCGGGAAATTCGTTGAATTGATCTTCACATCCCCCTGTGCTGCATCAACTTTCCGCATACCTGCATTACTAAATAACAGCGGTACTGCTACTAATGCCGCCAGTTCTCCGGCGATCAGCAGACGTTTTAATTTTGTCTGCAATGCCAATTTGTTCATTTGTTTTTTGTTTCTCATATTGTCTCTCCTTCCAATTTCTTCTTTTTACTCCGGGTTGACACAAGCGCAAAAAAGACCCGAAACAGGATAATCTTCCATTATCCTGTTCCAGGTCTTCTCAACTGCAGTTCTATATTTTATGGTATCAAAAAAGCGCTATTTAAGCGTGCTGTGCTGTGCTGTGCTGTGCTGTGCTGTGCTGTGCTGTGCTTAAGCCTTTTCCTTTCTGCATCCTTTGTCAATCCCTTTCGCAAAAAATTTACTAATTAAGTGTAGCACACCAAATGGTGAATGACAATTGTTAAAAACGTAGATTCTATATGTGATTCTATATGACATGTTTACTCAAAATGCATTTCATCCATATCCCAGTTTTCATAGAATTTTTTATTTTCATCTCTGAATCTTTCAAATAAAATAATATACGTTTCAACAATCTTCTGGAATACATTTTCCGCCAAAGATCCATCATAATCATGTGCAAGCTGATTCCTTATTTTCAACATCTCAACCCAGCGATCATCATCTATCAAGCGGTTCGTAAATGCTGTTTGTAAAACTTCCCGTGGTGAGCCAAGTGCAAAATTCGTAATTTCAAGTTTCTTCACCAGAATATCTTTCATTACTTTCCATGAAATATCAAACGTAAGATTGAAGTTCTGAATCGTTCCCTCCAGTACGAAATCCTGTTCCGGATCTGCATTTTGACTTTTTTTCAGATTGTTCAGGCAATTACAAAATGTACGATATCTGTTAATAAATTTGTTTTCCATATAAATCTATATCCTCCAATAATTGCTTATTCCTTATTGAGTCATAATCAAATATGTCTATCTTCCGAAGCGTTTCTACATCCTCCATATCCCGTTCCAATTTCAGTATATCCGGGCATCCATACACAACAAAATCAATATCGCTATACTCCGTTGCTGTTCCTGTGGCAAAAGAGCCAAACAATTTTAAATGCTTTATATTATTTTTTTTGCAAATTTCTGTTACTTTTTCAATAATCCGTTCAACCGGCATTACATTCATATCATTCTCTCCAAACCATGGCATTGCATGCAAGCATGTTAGCTCTCTTGCACTCATTATTTCGTGAGCATAGCTCACTCAATGCATTCTGCAAAATCAGCATCCTTGCGAGCAAACAATTTTGCATTCATTATATCATGCATGTAACAAAGTAGGAAATAAAAAATGGATATATCTACCTTATTATGGAAGATATACCCATTTTATCTTAATATTAAGCTTACAGATTCCGGTGCAGCAGACGATGTTCTTTTCCGGCAAGGAAATGATCGTACAACTGACGGACTGCCGGGTTCTCCTCGGAGAAACGGACATTGGAGCTTGCGTCTGCATTGTACATACCTTCCATACGGCTCCGTCTGGTTCTTGGGCCTGCGCCGGATGGCTGACCGCCACCCATGATACATCCACGTCTGCACGCCATAACCTCAACGAAATCATAGCTTGCTTCGCCGGATCGGATACGGTCAAGCAACCGTCCTGCATTTGCAAGACCATGTACAACTGCAATCTTCACTTCTCTGCCATCTAACTCGATCGTTGCTTCCTTCGTTCCTTCAAATCCCCGGACACCTGTATAACTGATCTCACGGATCGTGTTATAGGATTTGTCCTCCGCAAGACGACGGAGCACCGCTTCCGTTACACCACCTGTCGTTCCGAAGATCTTGCCTGCACCGGAAGCCACCGAAAATGGTGCATCTGCGGATTCATTTTCCAGTTCGGTAAACTGCAGTCCCATCTGCTTAATCATCCGCACAACCTCTGTCGTTGTGATGACATAATCGGTATCCTGTCTGCCATCCGTGAAATTATCCGGTCGGAGGATCTCTCCCTTCTTTGCTGTACAAGGCATGATCGATACAACCATCGTTCTCTTACCATCTTCTTTATCTTTCTCCGCAAAATAATCCTTGATCACTGCTGAGAACATTCCTTGTGGAGAACGGCAGGTTGACAGATTATCTGCAAATTCCGGATATTTTTCTTCACAATATTTGACCCATCCCGGACAGCAGGATGTGAATAACGGAAGCTTCTCATCCGATGCAAGACGCGCCGCAAATTCTTTGGATTCCTCCATAACCGTAAGATCGGCACCAAAGCTTGTGTCAAATACCATGTCAAAGCCCATGATACGAAGTGCTGATACCAGCTTACCAAAACAGTTCTCGCCCTTTGGTATACCGAAGTTATCTCCAACTGCCACGCGGACTGCCGGTGCGATCTGTGCAACCACCCGGATGGACGGATCTTCGATCGCATCCCAGATATCGGTTACATTGGTACGGATCGAGATTGCTGCGGTCGGGCAGACAACTGCACATTGTCCGCATCCTACACAGTCTGTCTCTGCAAGCGGCTTGTCAAATGCCGGCTGTACCTTCATTTTCGAACCACGGAATGCAAAATCGATAACACCAAGCCCCTGAATCTCATCGCAGGTACGCACACAGTCACCGCATAGGATACATTTATTTGGATCCCGGACGATAGACGGTGAACTCATATCGATCTTTTCTTCTTTTTTATTATTCAGGAAACGAACCGCATGCACACCAACCTTATAGGCAAGTGACTGGAGCGCACACATGCCATTCTTCTGACAGGTCGTACAGTCTCTGCAATGAGAGGATAACAACAGCTCGATAATAAGCTTTCTGTACTGCTGCACTTTCTTTGTATTCGTATAGATCACCATGCCCGCTCTCGGTGTCTCGGAGCATGCTGCAAATATTTTTCCTCTGTCATCTTCTACCACGCACATACGACATGCGCCATAGATGGATAATTCTGAATGATAACAGAATGTCGGGATGTCGATCCCTGCCTTTCGGATCAGAGACAGAACATTCTTCTCGCCCTCGATCGGCACTTTGATTGAATTGATCGTAATATAATCCATGTTCGTCTCCCTCCTTAATTCTCTGTATATACTGCATGGAACGCACAATTATCGATACATGCACCACACTTGATACATTTGGCTGTATCAATGACAAATGGTTTCCGGATCTCGCCTGTGATCGCACCGACCGGACAGTTTCTCGCACATTTGGAACAGCCCTTACATGCTTCCGGATTGATCTTATAGCGAACCAGTGCTTTACAGTTTCCGGTTCTGCATCGTTTGTCAACCACATGCTCGATGTATTCCTGACGGAAATTCTTCAGCGTACTAAGTACCGGAAGGGCTGCGCTCTTACCAAGTCCACAAAGGGCTGTGTCGGTGATCGCCTGTCCCAGTTCCTCTAACAGATCCAGATCCTCTAACGTACCATTTCCGGCAACGATCCGCTCCAGGATCTCAAGCATCCGCTTGGTTCCTTCACGGCATGGAACGCATTTGCCGCAGCTCTCGTTCTGTGTAAAGTTCATAAAGAAACGGGCTACCTCAACCAGACAGGTATTCTCATCCATAACAACCAGACCACCCGAACCGATCATCGCTCCTTTGCTCTTTAATGAATCAAAATCCAGACTGACCTCCAGATCATCCGTCACCAGACAGCCACCGGATGGTCCACCGATCTGAACTGCCTTTAACGGGATATCATCCTTTAAACCACCGCCGATATCATACACGATCTCACGCAGCTTTGTTCCCATCGGTACCTCGATCAGTCCCGTATTCTTTACACTTCCGGTCAATGCAAATGCCTTGGTTCCCGGACTTTTCTCCGGTCCGATCGACTTGTACCAGTCTGCACCATTTAAAATGATCATGGACACATTTGCATAGGTTTCTACATTATTCAGAACTGTCGGCTTGGCAAATAAGCCCTGCTCTACCGTTCTCGGCGGCTTGGTTCTCGGCATTCCGCGCTGTCCCTCGATCGATGCCGTGAGCGCACTTCCCTCTCCGCAGACAAATGCTCCCGCACCACGATTGATATGTATATGGAAAGAGAAACCGGAGCCTAAGATATTCTCACCAAGAAATCCCGCTTCCTCTGCCTGTGCGATCGCAGTCTTCAAACGGCTGACTGCCAGCGGATATTCTGCTCTTACATAGACATATCCCTCCTGCGCACCAACCGCATATGCAGCAATGATCATACCCTCTAACATCTTATGCGGATCGCCTTCCATCACGCTTCGATCCATGAACGCACCCGGATCTCCCTCATCACCATTGCAGACAACATATCGGATCTTCTCCGCCTGTCTGGCAACCTGCTGCCATTTGTATCCGGTCGGGAAACCACCGCCTCCACGTCCACGCAGATTGGAGTCACTGATGACCTGAATAACTTCCGAAGGCTCCATGGTAAATAACACCTTACGAAGTGCTTGATATCCACCGACCGCAAGATATTCATTGATATTTTCTGCATCGATATGTCCGCAGTTTTTCAGTACCAGTCTGGTCTGTTTCTTATAAAATGGAATTTCTTCCTGCTGTCTGTAGACAACACCATCCTTGTGATACATCAGACGCTCTACCGGTCTTCCGTGCAGGATCGTCTCGTTGAAGATCTCCTCGCAATCTTCTTCCTTTACTTTTATGTAGATATAATTATATGGCTCGATTCGCACAAGCGGCCCCATCTCGCAAAATCCATGACAGCCGCTTTTCTTCACGCCGACATGACAGGATTCTTTTATAACTGTATCCTCCGCCTCCGGGACAAATTCTACCTTCACGCCCTCCGACTGCTTCGCCATCTCGCAGAACCGGTCGTATATTTTCTGAGAGCCACCCGCCAGACATCCGGTTCCTGCACAGACAAGGATCCTGTGCGAATCCGCATGCAGCATCTCTTCTGCCTGTTTTACTGCTGCGTCAAGCTCTGATACATTTGTTATTCTATTCATCCGCACCCTCCTTCAATTCTGCTATCAATGCAGTTACCTTCTCCGGTGTCATAGCCGGATGAACAACATCGTTTACCGTCATGACCGGTGCGAGTCCGCATGCGCCAAGACATGATACTGTCTCTAATGTGAACATCATATCATCTGTTGTGTGTTTCTCTTTTGACAATCCAAGTTCTTTATACAATTGATTTAAGATATCCATGGATTTTCTGACATGGCATGCGGTTCCATCGCACACCTTAAGAATGAACTTTCCTTTTGCATCAAATGAAAAGTTCTCATAGAATGTTGCTACGCTGTAAGCTTTTGCCTCTGCGATATTCAGTTTGTCCGCCACATATCGTAATAATTCCGGCGGAAGATACTTATATTCACTCTGAATATCCTGAATGATCGGGATCAGAAATCTTGGCTCTGTCCCATATGCAGCAATAATCTTATCAGCCTCATCGTAGTAAGATTGTTCCAGCATGTATTACCCTCCGTGCTTTGCCCCATTGTTGGGAATTTTTATCAATACCTCATATACAGATGATAACATTTTTCAATAGGATTTGCACGAAGATTTTGGATTGAAAAATAAACCCCCGCCCGTCTCCGGCACGATGGTGGGTAGTGTTTCAACTCGTTGCACTTTCTATTCGCTTCATGCAACTATTTGTCAGCAGTCGCCCAAACTTGCCTTATCAGGCTCAGACATGGGCTTGATGCTGACAGTTAGCATGAATCTCATAACGAAAGTTCCACTGATGTTGAAAACACTACCCACCATCGTGCCGGAGACGGGCGGGGATTTTTATATTGCTAACATTTTACAATTAATAATTTCTCACCCGGTGTTACCTCGTCGCTTTCCAGATGGTTGATGGTTCGGATGGAATCCAGGCTGGAAAAATATTCTTTGGCAATAGACCAGATGCTGTCGCCTTCTTTTACAACATATCCAACCATACCCGGCATGGCTGCCTTCTTATTCCAGTCGATCGGCAGAATATTCATATCGGTAATGACATCCACAGAACCCGGTGCAAATACCGTAACATTCATATTGATCACCGCCTTGATCTCCACCTCATCGGAATTCAGCATCTGGGCTGTAATCTGATCAACGGATGGATTGATGCGGATCGAATCCTGATTGACAAATGGTACGGATTCCACCTGATAATTGAATGGTATCGCCGTTTCAATCTGCTGTAACGGCTTGCTATCCTCTGCTGATACATAGAGTATTTCAGCTTTTACCGCACCTGATATATCAATGCTGTCCTCTCCTGCTTTTACCTCATCGATCTCAACCGTTCCGGTTGCATATACGATCTGCAGGATCTTCGGGAAGCTGCTCTTGATTCGCTCTTTATGTACGACTTTTGTCTTGGCATTATTTTTTATCTGAAGATTCTCAAATGGAAACTGTTCACAGATCGTTTCTACATTTGCCGACGGAGAGAACATATCCCCGATGATAGAAAGCTCCATATCTTCGTAAATCTTCATATCTGTATGGAGATTATATTCAACCTGAAGCACGCGGTCTTCTCCGTCATTGTCCGCACGCACACTGACTTCTCCTTTTCCCATCGTAATGCGGTCATCCAGGATCATGCCTTCATTTGCTTCTTCACACGGGATCAGCCTCAAATTCCCGGCTCTCATTCAGATACTGCATTGGTACGCCGGGCTCCTCCGCCAGATAGATTACAAACAGGTCCATCTGTCCTTTCATATTTATTCCCCCATCTACAACCTTTGTCTCGATGCCATAGAAGGACACCCGGCTCCAAAGCACCCGACCGATGTTTGGTTTATTGGCAGCGATCTCGAAATCTTCTTTTACCTTCAATATATCTTTTACAGATGCCACATTATTGGTAAATGGAATCTGCTCATTCCTGCATTCGATTCCCGATCCGTTTAACAATCCGGTTGCCCCGGACAGCTCTACGGAATCCATAGCCCACAGTTTCATGCCAACCAGCCCGCGAACTTCAAATTTTCTTGAATTGATCATGGTTATGTACAGATCTTCCAGCACGCAGCTGACATCGACCTTATCACCGGCAAGTATGCCATCCATATTGATGGATTCCTCAAATGGAACATCACCCTCATAGGTTTCAAACCGAACATCTTCACCAACTGTCTGATACAGGACTTTAAATACAACTGTTCCTGATATCCGCACCTTATTCTCCAATGTCTCTACATCATCTAAAAGGACATTTCCTGTACTTGCAATGATCCGTTCCATATCGTCTTTTGCATCCGGTACATTAAAATCATCATTGATCGTAAACTGCGAATACTTAGAAGTCTTTAAAATCGTTGTACTGAGTTTATTTTTTACAAGTTCCATATGATACCCCCATACTATTTTCTAATTTTTAAATACAACCGGTGTCGTTGTCCGTGCAATCCGAAGAACTATATATGGATACGATACCGTATCCTTACTTACTGCATCTGATGGTGTCGCCGTCTGCCTGAGAACCGATTCGATGTAAATAGCATTTTCATCCATATACATCTTATCTACAACCACGCCAACATCATCCCGATTCTGCCTGCCGCTGCAGATCACAATATATGTGTAAGTGTTGTTTGAATATGTCAGATTAAACGGTTCTTCTTTTTTGCTGTTAATGACGCTCAACAACTCCTCCGGCAGCATGGTGTCGTCACAGATATCGTAAGTCAGCGCTTCACCATCTTCTTTCACCTTATAAAAACTGCATCCGGCAAACAAACTCAGCCCAACTACCACAGTCAACACCCCTGCCAGAATACGCAGCCATCTTTGTCCTCTCATCTCACCGCTCCCTTCACAATGTCATTTTTCGGCTCTATCTTTACCCTTGTCAATCTCTATACCATTATTTATATGTCCTGCTTTGCAAGTCTATGCATGGAAATTTTGCCGGAGCTCTTAGCCTGCCTTTTCTCATTTTTTCTTATTAATTTATATTTCAACGAAAAAAGTCCAAATACAGCATTTCTGCCATATCCGGACTTCTACTAAAATATACATGTTATCTGTTCTGCTTATGTTCTTATCCTATAATTGCCTTGATTTCAGCTTCACTCATTTCGGTTACATCCATGATCTGCTCTAAGGAATAGCCTTTCTTATGCATTTTGAGGATAATCTCCGATTTTCCAGCGGCTTCGCCCTTTGCATATCCCATTTCTTCTACGCCTTCACTCAGATTGCACATGATCTTCACCTCTTCCCTTATACTGCGTCTGTCTACCGGTATGTCATACTCTTGTTTCATCAGCTTTAATTTCTGTTCCGCCGTCATTGTCTGTGACAATAGCGTTCCAAGTAATCGATGCAGTTCATATTTTTCTTCTCTAGGTGGTATCTCCTTCGCCAGCCCGATCATCACGATGTTCAGAATATCCAGATTGCCTTTCCAATCCTGTTCGCCAAGCAAATCATCTTTTACCATATGAATATGACTCAGACTGTTCTCTTTCATATTCATACAGATCCAGATGGAATACACCTGTTTGATCTCGTTATAGTCAGAACCTGTAAATT